>JAHFTO010000005.1:13776-87802 GCA_023269355.1 Chlamydiota bacterium
CTGTTTTTGATGAGGTTGCTTTTGCTGTGGACGCAGAAGAAACGGCAGACCTTGTGCGCAGTTTTGGCGGTAAATGTTTTATGACCTCCGAAAGCTGTCCTTCTGGAACCGATCGTCTGGCAGAGCTGCTCGTGAGTGGAAAGATGGATGCAGACATTTGGGTGAACTGGCAAGGGGATGAACCTTTTATCTCGGAACCGATGATTCGCGATTTGCTGCAAAGCTGCGACTCTGAAGAGGGCGATCTTTGGACGTTAAAAAAGAAAATCGTAAATCAAGAAGAGGTGATAAGTCCTCATTTTGCAAAGATCGTTTGCGACAGACACGGTTTTGCGATGTATTTTTCCCGCAGTCCGATCCCTTTTTACAGAGATATCTCCGAATTTTCAAAAAAAGAATTTTATAAGCATGTGGGTTTATACGCCTTTACTAGAGACGCTTTGAAGAAAATTGTTAACATGGGTCCTTGTCCGATGGAGATTGCGGAACAGCTGGAGCAGCTCCGTTTTCTACACAATAATCTGCGCATTCGCGTGCATGAAACTGAATATGAAGTGTTTGGGATCGACCTCCCGGAGCATTTGGCCAAGGCTGAGGCTCATCTTAGCTCTGCTCCCTCTTCCATTGTATAAATCTATTCTAAGATGATATAATTACCCCTTAAATTTAAGAGAGTGTTGTAGCATTATGTCCACAGAGGAACTCCTTCAGGAGCGCTCGGAATACAAATATGGGTTTGTCACACAGGTTGAGACCGATACTATCCCTAAAGGTCTTAACGAAGACACCATCCGTGCGATTTCTGCAAAAAAGAATGAGCCTGCTTTTCTTCTTGAATTTAGACTGAAGGCATTTGCCAAATTTCTAGAGATGAAAGAGCCGAGTTGGGCTAATCTGCGCTATCCTCCGATCGATTTTCAGGACATTTGCTATTACTCTGCTCCAAAGAAAAAACAATCTTTAAATAGCCTCGATGAGGTCGATCCCGAAATTTTAAAGACCTTTGAGCGCCTCGGTATTCCTTTGGATGAACAGAAGCGTCTTGCCAATGTTGCTGTTGATGTCGTGTTTGACTCTGTGTCGCTGGGGACAACCTTTCAAAAGACCTTAAAGGAAGCGGGCGTTGTATTATGTCCGATCTCAGAAGCGGTGCATCTTTATCCTGAGCTCATTGAAAAATATTTGGGAAGCGTTGTGCCGGCGGGAGATAACTATTTTGCAGCGCTGAACTCTGCGGTATTTTCCGATGGATCGTTTGTTTATATTCCAAAGGGAGTGCGCTCTCCGATTGAACTATCGACGTATTTCCGCATCAACGACAAGCAGAGCGGGCAATTTGAAAGAACGCTCATCATTGCAGAGGAAGATTCTTTTGTCAGTTATCTCGAAGGATGCACGGCCCCTGCTTTTGATAACAACCAGCTCCATGCTGCGGTTGTCGAACTCATTGCTTTAGATCGAGCAGAAATCAAATATGCCACGGTACAAAACTGGTATTCAGGAAATCCGGAGACAGGTCTTGGCGGGATTTACAATTTTGTTACAAAACGCGGCAGATGCCAGGGATATAGATCGAAAATCACTTGGTCGCAGGTAGAAGCGGGCGCTGCCATCACTTGGAAATATCCCAGCTGCATTTTGCAAGGGGATGAGTCGGTTGGAGAGTTTTATTCGGTAGCGCTGACGAGCGGTTTTATGCAAGCGGATACGGGAACAAAGATGATCCATCTGGGGAAGAACACCCGCTCCACAATTATTTCTAAGGGGATTTCCGCAGACAAATCGCACAACACGTATCGCGGCCTTGTCACCATGGCGCCTCGGGCAGAAGGTGCGCGCAACTATACGCAGTGCGATTCGATGCTGGTGGGAAATCGCTGCTCGGCCAATACATTCCCCTGTATCGAAGTGGCGAATCAAACAGGGCAAGTGGAGCATGAAGCTTCCACTTCGAAGATGAATGAAGAACAGTTATTTTATTTACAGGCGCGCGGAATTGCGCGGGAAGATGCGATCAATATGATCGTGAGTGGATTTTGCAAAGATGTGATTCGCGAACTTCCTTTGGAATTTGCCGTTGAAGCGCAAAAGCTTTTAGCGCTTAAGCTGGAGAACTCAGTAGGGTAATATATGTTAGAGATAAAAGAATTACATGTTCAAGTAGACGGGAAATTGATTCTAAAGGGATTGAACCTTTCCGTTGCCAAAGGAGAGATCCATGCGATTATGGGCCCTAATGGCGCAGGGAAGTCGACGCTTGCCAAAGTACTCGCTGGAGATCCCTCGTATGAGGTGGTATCTGGAGAAATGCTTTTAGATGGGCAGGATCTTCTTGAGCTAGCTCCAGAAGAGCGCGCTCATCTCGGGTTGTTTATGAGTTTTCAGTATCCGGTAGAAATTCCTGGCATCTCTAACTTCCAGTTCCTTTATGCAGCACATAACGCCAAGCTTAAAGCGCAGGGAAAGACTGCAGTAGCTGAAGAGGAATTCCACCGCATTTTGGATGAAAAGATGGCCCATATCGACGTTCGCAGCGAATTTAAAACGCGCAATCTCAACGAAGGATTTTCCGGTGGGGAGAAAAAGCGCAACGAAATTCTTCAGATGGCGGTCCTTGAGCCAAAGCTTTCAATTCTCGATGAGACAGATTCTGGTTTGGACATCGATGCGATGCGGATTGTGGCTAAAGGTGTCAACTGCCTGATGAACTCTGACAATGCTTTGATCCTGATTACGCACTATCAACGTCTGCTCGACTATATTCGTCCTGATTTTGTGCACGTTCTCTTGGATGGTAAAATTGTCCAATCAGGCGGCCCTGAACTTGCCCTTGAGCTTGAAGCCAAGGGATATGACTGGTTGGAGAAGTAGGATGTTATTGGAAAGCCTAAATGAACATTTTCAGGCAAGCCAGGGTGAAGGTGGGTTAACAGCCTTCCGTAAAAAAGGCTGGCAGCGATTTACAGAAATTGGACTGCCTTCCAAGTCTGTGGATGCTTTCCGCTATGTCCCCTTAAGAGAGTTGTACAGTTCTTCATTTAAAAAAACAGCTCCTCCAAACATCGACAAGTCGCTTTTACTTAAGTCCATATTGCCCGAGTGCGCGCATTCCCATATCGTTTTTATCGATGGGTTCTTTATTCCAGAGCTCAGTGATATTTCCGCTCTGCCTCCATCCACATTGCTTACCTCTTTTGAAGATGCGCTTGCGACTCACGGTAGTTTTTTGCAGAGTTATTTGACGCGCGCTCTGAAAGAAGAAAAAGATCCCTTTGCTCTGCTTAACCTTGCGCTGCATTCTCAAGGGGCTTTCTTCTATCTTCCTCCCAAACTGGAAACAGTTGCTCCCTTGCAGTGCCTTTATGTGATGACAGGAGAAGGAGCGCAGCTGATTGCACCTCGATTGCATTTGGTGCTGGGGGCCTTTAGTGGCATGGACTGCATTTTTACAACCGTGCAGCTTGGCGAAAGTAGCCACCTCATTATCCCTGACACACAAATTTCTTTGGAAGAGGGAGCAAGCCTCAATCTTTACAATATCCTCCACACGAGGGCAGCATGGCATTTTGAGACTTTGCGCGCGGCATTAAAAAAGAATGCGCGATTTGATTCTTTGAATGTGAATGTGGGCGGTAAAGCAGTGCGCCATAGCTACCGCGTTCAATTACAAGGGGAAAATAGCGAAGCGAATTTGAATGGGCTGTGGATGCTAGAGGGATCGAGCACAGCGCATACCCATGTACTCATCGAGCATGAAGCTCCAAGGACGCGTTCTTTGCAGAAGTTCAAAGGAGTTTTGAATGACCACAGCCAATCGAGCTTCGAAGGAAAGATCTGGGTCGCATCGGAGGCGCAAAAGACGGAAGCTTATCAACTCAATCACAATCTTCTCTTAAGCCAAGGCGCGATTGCCAGGGCAAAACCTAACCTGGAAATTTTTGCCGATGATGTAAAAGCATCGCACGGAGCAACGATTTCTCAGCTGGATGATGCGCAGCTTTTCTATTTAAATACGCGCGGGATCGAGAAAAGTGCTGCAAAAGAGTTATTGATCGATGGTTTTTGTCGTGAAATGATTGAAAAGATTCCCTATGATGTCTTGCTACGCAAATTGGTGATCACATGAGTCATTCAGGCGAGTACAATATTCGTAAGATCAGGCAAGAATTTCCCATGCTTCAGCAGCAGATGCATGGCAAACCCTTCATCTATCTCGATTCTGCTGCAACAAGCCAGAAACCGCGCTGCGTCATTGAAGCGATGAATAAATTTTATCAAGCGCAGTACGGGACTGTCCATCGCTCTGTCTACGATTTTGCAAGCGAGGCGACCACGCGCTATAATAACGTCCGCCAGCAGGTCAAAGAGTTTCTGAATGCCGCTTTTGTAGAAGAGATCATTTTTACAAAAGGGACTACAGAGTCGATCAACCTCGTCGCATCCTCCTTTGGAAAGGCTTTTTTACAGCCAGGCGATGAAGTCCTCATTACTGTGATGGAGCACCATTCCAATATTGTTCCTTGGCAGCTGATGTGCGAGGAAAGAGGGGCTGTTTTGAAAGCCGTGCCGATCCATGAAAGCGGAGAACTCTTGCTCGATGCATTCGATGAGCTGCTGACCGACCGCACAAAAATTGTCAGTGTTGCCCATATTGCCAATTCTACAGGAACAGTAAATCCCGTCGAAGAAATCATTAAGCGCGCTCATGCCAAGGGAGCGAAGGTTCTTATCGATGGCGCTCAAAGCATTGCCCACATGCCTATTGATGTGCAGAAAATGAAAGCCGATTTTTTTGTTTTTTCTGGGCATAAGGCGTACGGGCCAACAGGCGTCGGCGTTCTTTACGGCAGAAAATCCCTCCTAGAAAAGATGCCTCCCTATCAAGGAGGGGGAGATATGATCGACCACGTGACGATTACTTCCTCTACCTATCAACAATTACCCATGAAGTTTGAGGCGGGAACACCGATGGTAGCTGAGGTGATAGGTCTTGGTGCTGCGTTAGATTTCATCGAATCTTTAGGCCGTGACAAAATTGCACTCTGGGAGCAAGGGATTCTCGAGTATGCGACCAAGCGTCTTAGTGAAGTGAAGGGACTCCGTATCATTGGTACGGCGCCGAATAAAGGGGGCATTGTCAGTTTTGTTGTGGAAGGCCTCCATCCTTTAGACATTGGCACTCTTCTTGATTTAAGAGGGATTGCTGTGCGCACGGGGCAGCTTTGCGCTCAGCCCATACTAGCGTTCTACAATATTCCATCGCTCACGCGAATCTCCTTTGGTGTGCATACGACATTTGAAGAAATCGACACCTTTACCGAAGGATTGAAAGAAGTGGTCCTTTTACTTCACCCCGCAATGTCCTACTAAATTCTATCTATGAAATATTGGATCTGTTGCATTTTCGTTACCTGTTTTAGCGCCATATTCGGTGTAGAAACGGAGGAGAAAACCGTTTTGCTCGCTATTTTAGCGCGCAACAAAGCCCATGTTCTGCCTTTCTTTTTGCATTGCATCGATGAGCTTGAATACGACAAGCAAAAGATCACTCTCTATATCAATACCAATAACAACCAAGACAATACAGCAGAGCTCTTGGAGCATTGGATCTCAGACAAAGGATCTGCTTACCGCGAGGTGATTTTTGAAAATCATGAAATTACCTATTTGTCTGCTTGTTCACCTCACGCATGGACACCGGAGCGTTTTAAGGTATTAGGCGCCATTCGCAATCGCAGCATGGATTTTGCAACATCAACAAATAGTGATTTTTATTTTGTTATCGACTGCGACAACTTTATTGCGCCTTCTACGCTTCGCGATTTAGTAGAGCACGACAAACCCATTATTGCTCCGATGCTTCAAGCGATTCCGAACAAAGAGGATTACTACAGTAATTTCTTTTGCGCTGTCGATGAATTAGGATATTGGAAGTCTTCGGAAGAGTATTTAGCTATTTTATATGGCTCAAAAGTAGGAGTTTTCGAGGTTCCTCTTGTACATTGCACATATCTTATCCAATCGCGTCATATTCCTGAGCTGACTTACATCGATGGGACAGACGATTATGAATTTGTCATTTTTTCACGCATAGCAAGAGAGCGTGGGATCCAGCAATATATCTGTAATGAAAAGCATTTTGGCTATGTGTTGCATCCGCCTGAAGATATCACTTTGGAAGAGGAAGCAAGGCTGATTGATCAGATCCCGGAACTCTTGAATCTATCCCCATAGTCCTGCATCAGAGAGCAATCCGAGTTCTTTCAAAGAAACTTTCAGCCCTAGAATATAATTGCCGCTGCCAGCTTCTTTAATCTTTGAACGGAGCGTTTCCCACTCGGGCCATAATCCTTCTCCTTTTTTCAGCCATACTTGAGAAGCTAAACGAGGATCGAGATTCGCGCAGCCGGGGACGATCCCATCGATTCCTTTTTCGAACACTTCGGGTAGATTTTGTTCTCGTCCGTAATAGATTTTAAAGTTGGAATGCTTTTTTGTTTTGAGGAGTTTGTCAAAGTATTCTAGATCCCCGGAGGAGTCTTTAATACCCAGGATACGTTCTTCACAAGCAAATCGCCGAGCGAGTTCAATGGGAAGAAAACGACCTGCTGTGAGAGCTGGGTAATTGTAAAAAATGAGATTGTTTGTAGAGGATGCTAAAAGCTCTTCTATAACTTGGACTCCATCTCCGCCCCAAAAATGAGGAATCACAAAACTAGCAAAAGCGCCGACGTCTTGGGAGATATGCGTTAATTCTAAGGCTTCTGCAATGGTAGCCGCACTGATTCCAATAATCATCGGAACGCGATTTTGAAGATGTTTTACGGCTTTATCGATGACCTCTATGCGCTTCTTTTGATCTAATTTTAAAGTCTCTCCATTAGTGCCAAGAATAATGACAGCAGAAACACCACCATGGATGACGTGGTCTAATAGATGGGGAAGATCAGAGAGATTGCGGGGCGTCAGAAGTGGAACAATGACTCCAGTGATACTTTTCATTGGTGCCTGAATTGTAAAAAAATGGAGCCGGTTTTTGCAAACTGGCTCCATAACGTCAATAAGATTAGAAATCAAAACGTGCAGCGACTGTCCAACCCTGGAAAGTCAGATCGCCTTGGTTAGAGACTAACGTTCCCCTGGAATCATCGCTAGTAAATACTGGGAATTGGTTCTGGCTGAAATAGATGTGATGTTCCCAACCGATCTCAAGACCTAAGTGGAAGCGGTCGTTGCAGAACATATGATCGTAACGCACACCTAACATCCCATCCATTACGGGATGTGCGATGCGATAGCCGTTATCGAGATTAGCAAACGTTCCGGAAGTAGTTGTGTTGAGTTGAGCAGGAGAGTCTTTATCTTTGAAATCGAGATCATGAATTCCATAGATAATTCCTCCGGCCATATTGGCAAAAAGGCTCCAGCCGCAACCAAGACCCCATTGTGTATCGAGCCCGCCTTGCAGACCAATGCCCCACCAATGATCGCGGTATGATACTTTGACTTTATTGGGGGTTGCTGTGCCGCTAAAGTTGCGGAATGTAGACTTCCATGTTTGATGGATCCAATCGGTTCTGAGTCCAAAGTGAGGACGCAGAGTGAGCCATTTGCTGACAAAGAACTCACGACCGAGATCTAGGTCGAGTTGGTTGAAGTGCAGTTTCCAATGGCTGTGTCCTTTTTTAGCAGCAGAAGAAGATGCAATGAGATCGCTAGGATGTACACGGGAAGGAAATACATAGCGATTGGAATGGGAGTGGATATGTTCCGAGCCTTCTGTATGGAGGCGAACCCATGTCAGGTCTAAATCCCATCCATCATGTGGTGTATTATAGCCTATCCCCACGCGCAATCCTAAATCCCAATCGGAGTGGATGGTCTTTGCTTTAGAATTGGATAGATTGCTTGAGGAGCCGCGGTTGACGACAGCAACAGGCAGGCCATTTTCGTGCGCATTCCAGCAGAGCAGTTCGCCAATGAAAAAGAGGTTAACGCCATCTCGGACTTGAGGGCGGCCAGGAGGATTGATCATCCCGTTTGCGCCTTTTCTTTGTTCAAGAGCATTAATGCGGTTCTCTAGATTGCGCATTTGTGCGCTGTCAGTCGTTGCATGTGTGAAACTTGTCAATGCAACAAAGGATGCAGCTGCAGCTGGAAAAACGAATTTCCTATTTTTTTTCATAATGGACTCCAGTTATTAAATGGTTGGAATATGAAGGAATGGCAGAATCTTAAACGAAGTAGGAAATAAAAGCGTCAGAAAAAAATGAGAGCCGATTCTTAAGAATCGGCTCTGCGCTTGAACCCAACCTTGGAGGAAGATTAGAAATCAAAACGTGCTGCAAATGTCCAACCTTGCAGTGTCAGATCCCCTTGATTGGAGACAAATGTGCCAAGGGAATCATCCGATGTAAATGTTGGAAATTGGTTTTGGCTAAAGTAGATATGGTGTTCCCAGCCTATTTGAAGACCTAGGTGGTAGCGATCGTTGGAAAACATGTTGTCCCAGCGTACTCCCATTTCTAAATCTAAGATAGGGTGAGAGACGTGATAGCTGTTCTTTAGATCCACAAATTCGAGATCTGAAGGTTCATCTTCTGTTTCATATTTGATCTTATGAAAACCGTAGATGATGCTGGTTGTGAGATTTCCGAAGATGCTCCAGCCAGATCCAAGACCCCACTGCGTGTCGAGACCGCCTTCAAGACCAATTCCCCACCAGTGATCTTTGAGCTCTGCTTCGATATTTCTCGCGGAAGAGGTTGTGTTGAAGTTTTTGTAATCAGCTTCCAAACTTTGGCGGATCCAATCTGTTCTTACTCCAAAGTGCGGGCGCAATGTGAGCCATTTGCTGACAAAGAATTCGCGGCCTAGATCCAAATCTAATTGGTTTAAGCGCATGTGCCAGGAGCTCTTCACTTTACTTGCAGCAGTTGCAAAAGCGTGATCGAGATCGCCTGGATGGACGAGTGTTGGGAAAACAAAGTCGTTTCTATCTGCATGCACGTTCTTACGTCCATTATCAGTAAAGCGGAGCCACGTCAGTTTGAGGTCCCAGCCATCGTGTGGAGTGTTGTAGCCAACGCCAGCTCTAAAACCCCAGTTCCATTTGCCGTGGACGTTTTTCACTTCAGAATCGGATAAATTGCTGGAAGTGTCCTCGTTTTCGACTGCGACTGCAAGACCATTTTCATGGGCGTTCCAATACAGTAAATCGCCGTAGACAAAGAGATCCACGCCGCCTTTAACTTGAGCTCTTCCTGGCGGGTTGATCATGCCGCTGGCGCCTTTGCGTTGCTCCAGTGCGCTGATGCGGTTTTCCAGGTTGCGCATTTGTGCACTCTCGCCATCTGCATGAGCGATGGTGGTGAAAGCAACAAGCGATGTTGCGATTACAGGTAGCATTTTTTTCAGGTGTGATTGCATACAAATCCTCTCAGGGTTTAGATCTTATCCAACGACAGTCTCTCAAACTGCGATGAGTTCAAAAGACACTAGTGTGCCATATGTAATTTTTGAATTTAATGCATGATTAAAAATTTAGTCAACCAAAATTAAACAAGACCCAGTTTCTTGAACCTATCCCGTTAAAGATTTTCGTCGATTTTCGGGATAGGTTCTTAGTAGTTAAGAGTGTGAACGATCTTGTTCATCTGACTTAGCCACAAAAAGGTTTGCTTGTTCATTTGTTGGAGGATAAAAAACCAGCCAGCGCAAAGAAGACCTAGGCCGGCCAGAGATTTGAGCGACATGCCGAGAAAAGCAATTTGTACTTGCGGAGCCAATCGATTAGCGATGCCAAGAAACATTTCTGTCATTAGGATCGCAAGGATAGAAGGTGCTGCCAATTGCACTCCGACAGCCATGATACGGTTAATGCAATCCCAGACCGCCATCCAGAAAGGATGATGGAAGTTGAAAAATTGCTGCGGTATCCATCCGTCAGCGGGAATTACAGTATAGGTCTCGAAAAGCGCATTGAAAAAGTAGAAGGGGCCATCGATTTGATAGAAGATGACGATGAGTACAAAATTATAAAGAACCCCAAGGCTGGAAGCTTGTGTTTGCATGAAAGGATTCTGGACCTGTAGAGACGAAGAACCTCGCGTAAAGTCGATCAAAATCCCTGCAGTCTCTGCCATATAAAAGGGAATGCAAACAAACAGAGCGAGGATAAATCCTATGAAAAGTTCTTTAAAACACAAAAGAACAAATGGAATGTCAAAACCCACGATTGTTTGGCTTGTCATTGCGATATTCGGAAGAAATATCACGGTAAGAGTAATAAGCATTCCCATCTTCACAGGTCCAGGCGTTTTTGAGCCGAAGAAAGGAGCCATCGCGACAACAGGAGCAATTCGAAACATCCCTAAACAGAAAAGTGCAAGTGTAGAAAGGGGTGCGATTTCGGTAAGGTGGGAAAAAAAAGAGAGGTAGCTATCTGTGTTTGACACTTAAAATGCCGACCATTTGGGAAAGTTAACAAAAATATTATTCGTAAAAGCCATGATTTGCGCGGACAGCCACCCTCCCATGAACATGAGAACCATCATTACAGCAAAAAGTTTGACCATAAAAGACAAGGTCTGTTCCTGAATCTGGGTCGCTGCTTGAAAGATAGCGACCATAAGGCCGAGCATGGTACTAATGAGAATCGGAGGGCCGGACAAGATCAGGATGAGCAGGAGTGCTTGGTAGGAGAGCTGGTAAATCTCGGTGGAATACATCTTTTCTCCTCTTATCTAAATGAAAGTACAAGCCCTTGAATAATCAACGTCCAGCCGTCTACCATGACGATGAGCAGCAGCTTCAGCGGCAAGGCGATCGTCAGCGGCGAAAGCATCATCATCCCCATCGCAAGCAGGATGTTGGACACGACAAGGTCTATAACAAAGAAGGGCAGGTAGATCAAGACTCCAATTTCAAAGGCGGCTTTAAGCTGGCTTGAGATGAAGGCAGGGACGAGAATGATAAAATCTGTTGGCTTTAAATCTGTTCGAAACTGTTCAGGAAATGAGCGATATGCGAGTTGATAAAAGCTCGTCATGTGTTTTCCCGAGGTGTTTCTTTGGAGAAAATCGCGCATGGGCTCTTTGCCGACATCGAGGACCTCAATGAGGTATTGGGAACTTTCCGCAGAAAATAATTGCGAGGGCGGCGGCCTTTTTGTCATCAGATCTTCGCTCGATTTGTACATCGCAAGTATAGTAGGAAACATGACGTAGATAGTCATCAGCAGCGCGATTCCGCTGAGTACTGCGTTCGGAGGTGTTTGCTGCACTCCAAGCGCGTTGCGAAGCAAAGAAAGCACAATGACGATTTTGATGTACGAGGTGAGCAGCATGATCGCAAAGGGCAGAAGCGCCATTGCTGTAATTGCAGCGAGCTCTTCCATCATAGAAGGCGGGGGCAATCCGCTGGTCATGGGCATATGCGGGAATCCGGCTTCAGGGGAAGTCGCAGCTGGGTTCACAGCTTCTTGTCCAAACAGAGTTTCTGTGCCAATTCCCACTAGCGCTAGCGCAAGGAGAAGAAAAAATAAAATCCTATTTCTTTGCATGCTCGAGAAAATCCAGTTCCATAGTGAGAAAACGACGAAGCCCGATTTTCACATTTGGCGGATTTTCTTTAAAGGAAGAAGAGAAAAATCTACGTGAAAGTTTTTAAAAAACTTGTTTTAAGCCTTCATATATTTTTCAAAAGCGATTTCAAGCGCTCTCCATTGGTTTTCAATGGTGGCGTTAATGATGCCGCTTTCTGTCTCAATGATGCATCCGCCGGGCGCAACGTCGCCTCTTTCTTGGATGGTGAGCACTTTGACTTGTTCTAAAATGCTTTTAATTTTGGGCTTTTCAGCTTCTAATATTTCTTTGTCGACTTTGCTCACATAGATGTTGAAGCGATGGTTTTGAACGACGGGAGCAATCGCTTGGATGACGATATCGACGATTGTTTCTGGGTTCAAAGTAAGCTGTTCTCCAACAATTTTTTTTGCTGCTTTTAAAGCCAGCGGAAGGATTTGTTTTTGCAGCTCCATGCGCAGCAGTTGGAGCTGCTTGTCGAAGTTGATGAGATGTTCATTAAAGCGAGCCAGACCCTCATCAAACCCTTCTTGTTTGGCCTCTTCTTTAAGAGCCTCGCATTCTTTTTCTGTTTGTTTTTTGAAGTGTTCGACGTCTTCTTTTGCTCTGCTTAAGATTTCAGAGGCATCCATCAGAGTGCTGAAGTCTTCAGCAGGGATTACTTTATCTTCTGTGGCGGGGTGGACTTCCCCTTGATAGATAAATGAGAAAAATTTCATAAGTTCTTTGCTGGGTTATGACTTTTTAAGGCGTGTATCAATTCGGCCACTTGATCGGCTAATAGGGAAGAGGCTCTAGGGTGGTCGAGAGAGGAGCACAGTTTCATCAAGAGCTGGCCTTTGTCGACATCAAGCCGGTGCGCGATATGCCATAGGAGGCTGGGATTTTTTCCATAGAGAGATTTAGCAATGCGGTTAATTCCTCGCTGCAGCAGCATGTGCATGAGCTGTTCTCGATCCCCTTTCCAGCTCAATAGGCCCATTTTTTTGAAAGAGACGGGTTCTTTTTTGTGGAGGAGGGTCTTGAGAAAAGTGGTCTGTGCTTTGGAGAGGAGGTTGTAAATTTCTTTGAGCTTGGTTGTCTCGATGATATGGCGGATCTCTACGGATAGGTCATGCATGCTTAAGAGATCGATCAGCGAGTCTAGCTCTTCTCTTGTAAGCTCAAGAAGGTCATTCAGAGGGTCTTCAGGCAAATAGGAGCTAGGAAGAAGGTCTTCTATGTCAGAGATCGCTTCGTAGAGGGTCCTCTTGAGATATTGGGACCCCATGGCAGAGGGGGAAGGGAGAGAATTTGTCAGGAGCAAGGACTGTTTGAGGCCTTGGATCTGCTCAGGGGTTAAGGAAGAGACAAAAAGTTTAATCTCATTTTCAGGAAGAGAGCGTAGAAAGGGGGCCAGCCAGGAAAAGTGTATTTTGGACAGCTCTTCTTCGGGAGTCTCTACCTTTAATTGCTTGCCTACTGCAAGAGTGGGCAATTCCTGAAGCTTTTTGGCTAATTCTGGAGAAATAGAGCGCAGCAAACTACTTCGCCGATCGGCAGGGATTGCTTGCAAATGAGACTGCCATAGAATCAAAGCGGTAGTGTTCATAGAAAAGCAAGGCAGCTTAAATATTTATAAATAATCTTCAAGGTCTTTTCGCGACCTTTAACACCGGCCTCCTCAGCCATGTGTTCCACACATTGTCTTCGTCGTCCGTCGTTAAATGTCATCGAAAATCCTCTTGAACCTTATTTATAAATATTAAAGCAGACTTGCTTGTCGATTATTTGGTCTCTTCTGGGGGTTTGCGCTGAGATTCTTCTAAGAAATCTTGTTCCTCCATAGGAAGAGGGTGCAATAAGGTTTTAATCCCGCCCTGCTTTTTGATCAGAGGGTAAAATTTCCAGATGAGCCATCCTAAGACGGCTGCGAAAACAATCGCCGCGGCCATGAGCAGGAAGAAAATGACGCGGAACCGGCCAGCTGAGCTTTTGCTCATGACGATTGACCAAATGCTAACATATTCCTTGGCTTTGGGCTCTAAGGCTTCTGTGGAAGGAGTCAAAGTGATATCGGTATAGCGCGAGCGGTCGGAAATGACCGTGACGTCATTGATATCCAGACCTGTGACGCTTCCTGCGACAAGGCGCTTAATTTTTCCGACCAAGTGGCTATTGGGATCGTCGAGGATTCCCATATGTTTCACATAGACGGCGGCGGTAATTTTTTGAGGAGCCGCTTGACCAGCTCCTGGAGCGAGCGGGTTGGCCGACTCGACAGGAAATGAAAGTTGGACATCCGCTTCGATCACACCATCGATTTTGCGGATCATGTTCGCAATTTGTTGGGCGAGACCCGCTTGGTAACGGATCGTCTCCTGTTTGTCAGAGGTCATCAGCCCTGTAGCGGCAAAGAGCTCGAGCAGGTTCGTCCCCTTTTTGCGTGGAAAGCCATTTTGGTTGAGAATTGCCATTGCGTCTGTTGCTTTACCCGATTCGACGAAAATGCCATATTTTGTCCCACCCGTTACGCCGCCTGGAGCTGCGCTCGCAGTGGCTGTTTTTTCTGCGGAAATCCCCTTGCTGGCGAGAAAGACGACGATTTCATTGGCTTCCCGTTGATCGATGTCATCGACGATCATCATTTTCTGTTCACAGCCTGTCAGTAAAAAAAGCGAGAGCACAAGTGAGCAAAAGAGCATGAGCTTGCGCATTGAGAAATAGCGATTAAAAGTAGAGACTTGGCTGTTCATAACTTGTATTCCTGAAGGATTGATGGACGGTAGGCCTTAAGCACCTGAGCTTTTGCTCGACCTTACTTAATTTATATCAGTTTGGGATTCCCCCGTCAAATGGATTCCAGAAAGGAAGAAAAAAATGAGTAGATATGATCAGGAATGTTCAAAAAAAGATAATAATGGCCTATGAACCTATCTCACTAAAAAGTTTCAGTCGATTTTCGGGTTCTTTTGAGCCGCTTTTTGAATCCTTTGCTGGGGGTAATATACGCATGTTGATATAACCCCCAGCAAAGGATTCAAAAAGCGGCCAAAATAATCCCGAAAATCGACGAAAAATTTTAGCGAGATAGGTTCATTGAGGCTTTCTATAGATCCAAGAGGGACCATTTCCAAACTTTCTGAAGAAGTAATCCCGCACTCCGCAGAGCGCAGCGCGATTTTTAAGCAGTTTGAGTTCTTTGTCTTGTAGGTCAGACTTTATTTTAAGCCGCTTTGCGATCCATAATTGCACTGTTTTTAGTCCATAGATCTTGAGCATGTGTAAAATGTCCGGAACAAGAATACGTGCATAGAGACTAAACCTCTGGCTGAATGAGCAGTTTCTCTCAATCCAGAGCAGCCGGTTACGCCACCAAAAATAAGTCGAGTGCGGCTTCCCACCAACAAATGAAGCGGATACTTTATGCCAAAGATGCGCCTTGGGGCAGGTCATTACTTGGAATCCGGCCCTTTTTGCCCGAAAGCACAGGTCGGACTCTTCCCAGATGAGGAAGAAGCTCTTTTCAAGGAGTCCGACCTTCTCTAGGACAGAGCGCTTGATCATCATCCCTGCGCCGCAGACGTAATCGATCTCTTCCGGTTCTTGCCACTGGATGCCATCTTCCTTTTGGCGCAGCCCGACAAAGGTGAATGTTCCCGTCTTTGGGTCCCAATTCCCTCCAAGATGATCGAGCGTTTGTCTCTCATCAAATAAAAAAATCTTAGCCCCAAGAATGCCCGCTTGGGGGTGGGCTTGGTAGGTTTCGATAAAGCGCTCGAGGATGTCGCTGGAGACGACGGTATCATTGTTGAGAAGAAAAACAAGGTCAGCTTTCTGCTCCAAACCTTTCTCGATACCGACGTTATTGCCCTCTGCAAACCCCAAATTGCTCCCTGTCTCAATGATTTGTAGGTTGGGGTAACTTTCACGGATAGTGCTTACAGATCCATCGGTTGAGCCATTGTCGACGAGGATAATCTCAAAATGGGGATAAGTGAGTTTTTCTATGGAGTTTAGACATGCCAGGGTGTCTTGCTTTCCATTCCAGTTGAGGAGGATGATAGCAATTTTAGGCAGGGGCATACGCTTCCCAGCCGGCGCTTCTGTAGAGAGCTGCTTGAGTTTTGGGATCGCTTGCACCATAAATTCCTCTGCCGACGATGATGATATCAGTGCCGGCTGCAATGGCTGACTCGGGAGTTTGATATTGCTGGCCAAGAGCATCTTTGCCCGAGCTCAGTTGAACCCCTGGGGTCATATGTATGAAAGCGGGATTGTCAGAGAGTTTTTGGATGCAGATAAATCCGATGACAAATTCAGGGTGCTCTTCAGCCATCCGGACAGCAGTTTCCGTATAGGTTCCTGTTGCCATTGTTCCAGAAGAGCTCATCTGTGCAAGTAGAAGCAGCCCCCTGCCTTTGGGGAGGCCGATATTTTTTAGGCCTGAGATGATGCCAGGTCCTGGGACAATATGCGCATTGGTGATATCTGCCCAATCGACGATCTTATACATTCCGCCTTGGTATTGATAAGTGACGGTATTGCCGATGTCCGCAAATTTTCGATCCTCAAAAATCAAAAAGCGGTGTTTGTCTGCTAAAGCGCGCAGTTTTTCAGTGACTTGGGGGGTAAAATCATCCAAAATGTCGATATGGGTTTTAAGAAGGCAGATCTCAGGTCCGATAGCATCTGCTAAATCCAGCAGTTGCTCGCTCGATATCACATCTGCAGCGACAGACAAATTGGTCTTTTTCTCTTCCATCAAAGAGAAGAGTTTTTTTGCTGTAGGATTTGTGCAGAGCTCAGCTCTTTGCCCATAAGAAAGTGCGATCATGAGATGGCCTTGCTTTGCGAGACTTTTAAGAACGCGTAGACATTCTGCAACGTGTCCTCTGAGATTTTTTTCTGTTCAGAGAGGACCTCTAGCAAGCCGAGAAGGTCGATGAGCGAGTGCAGCTGGATGCCATGTTCTTTAAGCTTTTGTGCTCCACCTTGCTGGCGGTCTAGTAAAACGATGACATCGTTGATTTTTAAGCCCTGTTTTTTCATGGCGTCGGCAGTTTCGAGGATGCTGGTTCCAAATGTGATGACATCTTCAATGAGAAGGCAAGTCTGCCCTTGCTCGAATTTCCCTTCGATGAGTTTTTTGGTGCCGTAGTCTTTTGTCTCTTTTCGGCACATGAGCAGAGGATATTTTCCTTCAAGTGCAAGCGCAGTAGCGTAAGGAACTGCTGCATAGGGCACTCCGCAGAGGGCGTCAAAGGTTAAATTTTTGGAGAGCTTAAGAAGGCAGCCGCTTAGTTTTTTCATCAATACAGGATAGGAAATGACAATACGCATGTCGATGTAAATCGGTGACTGGATTCCACTTTTTAATGTAAAGTTGCCAAATTTGATCGCCTCGATACCGAATAGATCTAAGATGAGTGTTTTGATCTCAGGTGTCATGTGGATGCCCTCAGAAAGTGAAAACGTCCAGTAAAGCACATGTTTGATTGAAGGTCAAAAGGTTCTTTACTTACTAAACGCTGAAATTTCTAATGATTGCATGCGGCGATTGATTTCACTCAGGTAAGTGTCTTTGACATCCCAATCTTGCTGCAGAATGGCGACAAGCTGAGACCACTGCTCTTTTAATATGGGCAGGTTCTCTGATTGTACGAATACATCGCTGTTTTTCTGACCCTTCTCATCTTTGGTGTAGGACATTTGCTTGAGGTATTCAATGAGCTCACTATTTTGAGGAGTTGCTTGCTCTGCTAAGTGAATGAGCTGCTGCCAAAAGGGCGCTAGACAATCCCGATTATTGTAGAAAGGAAGTCTGCTGAGCGATTCGGAGAAAGTATTGTTTCCTGTAATCCCTACAGGTTCTTGAGAGAGCGCGATGGCACGTATCATATCATTGTGTTCAAGCGGAAAAGGGTTGATGAAGCGCAGTGTTTTTCCAGAGGTTTTGAATTGAGCTAGATCTGTTTCAAGACCTCTCTCGTCGACAAATGTCACATTTTGTACTCCCTCAAAATGCATTTCTGCAATAGTGTTTGGGGAAGCATTCGTGATGATGTTGAGTTCTAGAGCGTCGGGATTTAAACGATTAACTAAAGAGGTGTATCCTTGAATATCCCATCCGTAATTAAAATAGACTTTGTCCTTCTCATTGAAATATTTATGTAGAACGGGGTTGATGAATTGCTCGGGTATCTCTGGGTCCAAAATGTAAATCCCGCAAGAAGTGGATGCAACACCCATCATAAAAGTGTTCTTGGATGCTACTAAACAGTTGCCAGATCCACCATATTCTTCAAAATAGACGAATTTTGAATCTTTGTAATTGATATCTGAAAGCGAAGTCATGTTTAGTGTAGAAACAGAGATTTGTAGATCAGCTGTTTTTGCGAAATTTATAAACTCATCGATTTTTTGAGCTAAAAGAGGCAGGTCTTTTTTTAATTGTTCATATTCCTTCCGAACTTGCTTCAATTTTAGGTTGATTTCATCTGTTTTCATCAGCAGCAGCGTCCGTTCTTTTCCTGGCTTGAGCTTGTTCGTTGCATTTTGATCTCCGTAAGGAATCACCAAACAATCTTCTGAGCTCAACCCATATTTTTCTAGGTTGAATGGAAGCTCTCTTCGACCTAGTGTAATAAAGACTTTCATGACCCAATCGGGATACTCTTGCTTGGTGAGGCGTACTGCGTTTAGGCAATTAAATAAATCGCCCCATCCATCGCTTAGAACGTTGACGGTCCATAAGATAGAATGCTGGCTTGAAAGATGATTCTGGGAATAAGCCAGTCGATTTATACGGGCAATGCGCTCTTCGTTTGTAAAATAGCGCTCCTTATAGTCAGATGTTAGAATGTAGCTTTTTGATTCTATCATTAATTTCTCGCCTTATTTATTTTTTTTGTTCGAGGCGGTTGACTAGACTCTCACAAAAATCGGTGAGCTTTCTCGATTTGAGGAGAGCTATCGCTCTCTTGCCTTCGCCTACTTGAATCAAAGCCGGGATATAGAGAAGGCTGAGATCTGAATTCATGCGAGTTCGGACATACTCATCCGCTTTGTCAAGATCGCCCTTTTGTATAAGAGCAAACAGCCTAGAGAAATAATATAAGTACTTTTCGTCAGGTTTGGGCAATAGATGAATGATTCTGTTTTCTAATTCTTCCGCTTTTTTCAAATCCCCTTTTGTGAGTGCTTTGTTTGCCATCAATGCAAACCCAAGAAAGCTACTGGCTGCGAAGAGTATATTGTTATTAGTTGTATATTTTTCGAATTTTTCTACTGCGGTTTCTAAATCACCTTCTAAGATTAATGCGAGAATCAAATTTTCAACGGCCTTATCTTTGTCGACAAAGTATGGTATTTGATCGATGATCAGTTCTGCTTGTTTGTAATCACCGTGTTTGATTAATTCTATGGCAATATTTCTAAAAGCAGCATCTCTGAAGTCATCAGCTACATGTTTGTTAGCAATCTCAATTGAAAACTTAAAAAGCTTTCTTTTTGCTGTATCTCCAGCAATGCAAAAACATCTTATCTTTTTGAGATCTTTACCCATTGAAGAGGATGCCAATTCCTTAAGCTCTTGCGTCACAGCTAGTCGGTAAATAAAGTTGCGAAAGAGCAAAGAAGAATTATTACCCTGAAATGCTTTATCTGCATCATAGAGCTTTTCTGACATTCTTTTCGGCGTTGCGAAGATATTTGTAGGCAACAAGCTTAGCAATATGAGTGTGTTTGCAAAGAGGGCTTCAATCACTTCTACGCGGCATTTTAAATCGTAAAAGTTTTGAATTTTTATGTCTTGATTGCAAACGATAAGCATATTTCCCCCGATTTCTTTGCAGTCATTAGGCGAGATTAATTTTATGAATGTCTGTTGAAATGCTTTTTGAGCTGGAATTTCAATCTCTAAAAATAGGTGGGTTGCGCAATCATCCCATATTGAGTTAACCAACTTGCAAGATAGAATCATTCTCGCGTCAAGCTTGCCAAAAATTTTAAGTAGAATCTCGAATGGGCAATTGCTATAGCATAAAGCATTACTTGTCTCTTGTGGATTTTCCGCAATTGAAGTTTCATCGTTCAATAGGATTTGGTTTCCTGGACCTGGAATCGAAACTCTGTCATTCAATACATTTTGAATTTCATTTGTCAATGTTACTACGGTTTGGTTTTCTGCGAGAAAGCGAGTATAAACGTCGCGAATTTGTTGGGCTTTTGCGGCATCATGAGGGGCCAACAATTGTATGGCGTCATCGGCATTGCCTTGTTGCAATAGATTTACTGCTCTTCTAATAGTTGTTGTATTACTCGTAATACATGACATGGGTTTTCTCCTGAGGTTATTAAGCTTTTAATTAAAATAATATTTTAGCAATTTCTTGTATTATCATCGCTTTTAATTATTAATATAATATAATAAATACTTAATTACTCTCAACTATTAAAATTTATACTATAAATCGATTGATTATTGTCTGTGAAAACAAGTAAAATGCGTGTTAAGTGGCTTATTAATAATGGGATGTGAGATTGAATAAATATCTTTATACTAGCCAAAATCTTAGATGTTTGGTTTTAGTGGCGGTAATTTAAGCGTTTTAAAACTGTTCGCAGTTGAATTAAAACTATAATTTTTATATAATATCATTTAATTAACTTTAAAAAGTTGGTATTGCATTTACAGTTAAATTTTTTATTTAAAATCAAAATAGGTGGTAAAATGAATGATATGACAGTTGATACAGGGTCCAGATTAAGTCTCATAGAAAACTTCGCTGAACAAGTCGCAGGTTTGGCTTTTCAAGGTATGCAAAATGAAGCCCTTGATAAGGTAGAAGAGCTGCAGCTAGGTTACGAGAAATCAAAGGCTATTTTCAACATTCTTGCAACTCCTCCAAGTTCTGAGGAAGCTGCTCTTAGGATGAAAGACAAAATCATCGATGTTCTGACAAAGACCTCTGCAATCGAACAAAATGAAAGCTACTATAATTGTAATCCGGACGTCATCCAGAATATCTTTATTCAATGCTGCAAGGGAAGCGGTGCGGTTGCCCTTTACTCCTTAAGCCTTGTAAATAAGCATTTCCATATTGTCATCGGAAGACTGACTCAGAATTCCCTTAACCAAGAAATGCTCATCGAGTGTTGCCCTAAGCTGAGCATATGGGATCCTGAGAAAGTCTGTCAGCATATGAAACCTTTTGAGATCTTCAAAAACTACTACCAGATGGTGCCCCAGGTGAATGGAAATGAGGGAGTCACAGTCTTTTATTATGAAGAGCTTACCATGGAAGAGCTCGTTGCTTACGGAAAGAACATAGGCGTAGAAGTAAATATCGATGAAATGTTGGTTAAAGAGGACAGAGAGTTTGCTAAAGAAGAGCATAGCATATCCATTGTGACTGATAATGTTTTTGAAGGCTCTCTAGATGAGACATATCCGCAGCAAGTGGTTCGTATCGAGACAAAACATCAATGCCAGATGCTAACAGCGAGGAAGACTGTGTATTTGGTTCTTCGCACACTGGAGATTTCTAAGGGTGAAAAATGCTTATTCAAGCAAAAAGCTATTAGGGATTGTATTTTTACGCGTGTTTCTACGCTGCATGTGTCGGTGCGCGATGGTCAGTCTCATTTGATCATTGGTGCTACCCATTGGGATGGATACAACTCTCGGATTACATTCATGGTCATGAATCACTTCTTGGCTAACATTCCTTCGGTTGGCGCAGCGGGTCAGAGAATTTTCTTCTTGAATAATGAAGAGAAAAAATAAGTGACAGCATGGTTTTTTGGGGGATGCCCCCAAAAAACCTTCTAAGATATCATTGCTTCTCAACGGTGTGGTAGATATTCCAAATCGCATTGGTGGATTCGTTAGAGCTTGCAGGATTGCCGTTATACGCCCACGCCCAATAACACGTGCTGTATCCTTGGCTTTTGGCCCATTTCGCAAATTCCGTAATGTCGTAAGCATGAGAATCCACATTATCAATCCCCACAGAGATTTGAGAAGGGGAGAAGTGGTAAGTGGTTTCTAGCCATTTTGCCCATTGGCCTACAGCACTCTCTTCTTTTTGAAGCGGATCATAGTAGGACATAATGTACAGTCGATCGATGCCGCAGTGTCCGCTACTGTCTTTTGAGGCGTCTAAAATATTTTGGATGTGCTCTTTCCAGGTTGCAAAACCTGCGTTGGTACAAAGGGAGGTTTGGAGAGAGGGGTCTTGGTTTTTGACCTCTTTGATCAGGGCTCCTACTTTTTGTTCCAGGGCTGCTTGGTTGGGTTGGTTCCATTCTTCGAAGTCAAAATCCACGCCGTCTAAATGATTTGCCTTGCAAAAGGCGACAAGCGTATCTGCACAAAATTGCACTCCTTGAGAGTTTAGAACATCCCAGGTGTTGCCACACCATCCGCCCGATCCGCCTAGAGACATTTTTACGGCAATTCCTTTGGCGTGGCATTCTTCGACGAATTTTTGCAGATAGGTTTCTTTGGGGTTCTTGGGATCGTAGTAGCGCGATGAAGGAGGAATCACTTTATCGAAATCGCTGCGGGAATCGATTTGGAATTTGTTGCTAGCATCAAATCCTCCGACAAAGACATTGACCATGTTTACGCCTTGAGGAATATTGTCGAGAATCTGATCGCCGTATAACTTCCAGTCGACTTCCCAAGTGCCATTTTCAATACCGGGAGTCTGCTTTGGGGAAATAGGGTCAACCATAAGTTCCTATGTTATGATACCTTGCAGCAAGGTAAGGGTCCCACATCATCCCTGTAGCAGACATCGCAATATTCGCTCCAGCGTTAAAGAACTGATCGAAGTGCTCAGGGATTGTGATTCCACCTACACCGATGAGGGTGAGGCCGAGCTTTTCTTCTTTGTTAATTCTGGCTGCGTTTTCAACAAAATTAAGGGCAGTTTCGCGAATGGGACCGCCGCAGATGCCGCTGGTGAGGCGCGTGGGTCCAAGAGCGGGGTTGCCAAGAGCGTCTACCACGGTCATGCTGACGGTATTGATGCCAGAGATGGCACGGATACCAGCTCTTGCTGCTGCGAGAAGGACCTCGCGCAATTGCTCTTCTGAGCCAAAGGTACCGACTTTAATGATCAAGGGAATAGGTGCGATTGCTTTGACGAGAGCGCTTCCTATTTCTGCGACGGCCGAAGGACTCATATAGAGGCATCCTTCGCTTTTGCCGACATTGGGGCAGGAAAAATTAGCTTCGATGATTTTTGCGCCTGCATTTTTGGCAAGTCGGGCTGCTTCTACGAAGTCTTCAAGGAATGTGCAGTGGCTACGATTGGAGCCGACGATGGAGACAATCATCACTTGCCCTTCTTGCAGACAGGCATTAGCACGAGGAATATCTTCGAGCAAAAACTCGGGGCTTTTTGAGGGCATGCCAAAGGAATTGGTGACAGCGAGTTCTTCGAGGCGAGGGGAAGGAGTATGTGCGAGCTGGGCTTGTGTGGAGGTCATGTCTTTGGTATCGACATAGACCATATTAGGAAGCGGATGGGAAGGGTGCTCGCTGCTGCGGATGGTTTTGTAGATGGGAAGATCAAACCAAAGTTTTGCCGCGAGGTCGACCCAGCGGGATGTGAGAAGGGGGCCTGCGGGGACGCCGATGCGCGAGGCAACAGAGTAGCCGAGAAAATCGATCCATTTTTCTTTGGGAGGAAATTGCCGCTTGGGGATTTGTCCTTTAAAAAAGGGGCCTTGGGCGACATTTTCAAGATAGGTTTTGTGGATATCGTAGATGGGCGGTTTTTTAGGGAACCATGACGAGAGCTTCTTGGACAAGAGTTTCTTGGAGATCATAGATTTTTCCTTTGAGGATTGTATAGACTGGCCATCCTTGGATTTCTCTTCCGGCATAAGGACTCCAGCTGCATTTGGTTTTGAGATGGCGATCTTCGATGACCATTTTTTTTTGCATATCGACGAGGATGTAATCGTTATTGGGAGATAGGCGGTAGATGTCTTGGATGTTTTCTCGCATGAGGCGGATGATTTGCAAGAGAGAGATCTTTCCCTGATTACAAGCATTGAGAAGCAGGGGCAATGTCGTTTCGACACCCGGAATGCCCGAGGGAGCTTGGCCGTAAGGGAGGGTTTTTTCTTCGAGGGTGTGTGGAGCGTGGTCAGAGCCGATGGTGTCGACAATTCCTTCCTGGATCGCCTGCCAAAGAGCATCGTTATCTTCTTTTGTGCGCAAGGGGGGATTGATCTGGGCTTTTGTTCCTAAATGAGCGTAGTCATCTACGTTGAGAAAGAGGTAGTGAGGTGTCGTCTCAAAGGTGACGAAGACTCCTTCTTTTTTAGCTTGCTTAATGCACTCTACTTCTTTTTTGGTTCCAATATGCAGAAGATGCAATCGCGTACCGTAAAGGAGGGACAGTTCAATGGCTTTTTTCGTAGCGCGAAGAGCTACTTCCTCATTGCGCAGTAGGGAGTGGGTAATAGGATCTGTCTTTCCTTGGAAAAGTTTTTTTCTTTCTTTGATGAGAGCTTCGTCTTCAGCGTGGACAGCAAGCAGAAGATCATTTTCGGCGCACAAGCGAAATGCAGTGTGGAGGCTTTCCTCATCGTCCATGACGAGATTGCCGGTGGAAGATCCCATGAAGACTTTAAGCGCTGGGATGTGATTTTTGCAGCGCTTGATTTGATCAAAGTGGAATTTATCTGCACCAAGATAAAGCTCGAAATGGAGTGGGATGCCGCATTTTTTCAGTTGTTTTTGGATGAGGGATTTTTTTGCTTTGAGGCGCTCGAGGGTGATTGTGGGAGGAAGTGTATTGGGCATATCGAGCACTGTGGTGATGCCGCCAAAAAGGGCAGCCTTGGCCGCGCACATCCAATCTTCTTTATGTTCGAGCCCAGGCGTCCGAAAATGCACATGCGGATCGATTAGGGCGGGCAGGAGTGTGAGCCCTTCTCCATCCAAGATGTGAGCTTCTTTCGATGGTAGCGAGAAATCGGTGGTATTGCCGTCGGCAGTGGTGACATTTTTAATGGTGATCATGGTTGGTAATCTCTGATCTCATGACGGGCAAATACTTTTTCACAAAAGTGGCATTTTAAGTGGACTTGGTTTTTGAGTTCTTCCACGTAAAAAAGGGTAGAAATAGGCTCGCAGCTGGTGATGCAGCGCTCATTGGGACAAACGAGGATTCTTTCGACGCAAAGGGGAAGCTTGGCTTTGATTTTACTCACAAGCTTGTAGTTTTTGATGATGTTGATGCTTGATTGCGGTGCAAAGACGGCGATATCCTGAGCCTCTTTTTCAGTTAAGAACCTGCCTTCAATTTTAATCAGGTCTTTGTAGCCCATGGAAGTGCTGCTTAAATTTAAACCCATGTAAACGCGGTGGCGTTTATCCATGAGTTTGAGAAGCTGTAAGATGATGATCGCCACTCCGCAGGGGATGTGGTCGATCACGGTGCCGTCTTTGATGGCTGCAACAGAAAGTGTTTTTGGCATAGGTGCCTCTAGCTCAAAATGAGTGAAAGCAAGGCCATCCGTACATAGAGGCCGTTTTCTGCTTGCTGAAAGTAATACGCATGAGGCGATTTGTCAATGTTGGGAAGCATCTCGTCGACGCGTGGAAGAGGATGGAGGATTTTGAGATTTTTTTTTGCGGATTGCAAGACTTCTTGGGTTAACACAAGTGTGTCCTTGCATTCCTCTGCAAAGGTTGGAGAAAAGCGCTCTTTTTGGGTGCGGGTCATGTAGAGAACGTCTGCTTTGCCGATCACTTCTTCAATGGTGTGGTGGAAAGAGAACTTAATTCCCTTTTTTTTCAGAGCGTGGCTGATCTCATCGGAGAGTGTGAGCTGCCGAGGGGAGACGAAGAAGAGGCGCATGTCGAAGTGTGTGGAGGCAAGACTTAAAGAGTGGACTGCTCTGCTGTGTTTGAGGTCGCCGATGAGGGCTAGGTTTAGGCCCTTGAGCTGGCCTTGGCATTCTTTGATGGAAAAAAGGTCGATGAGGGTTTGAGTGGGATGTTGATTGGCTCCATCGCCAGCGTTGATGATAGGGATGTGGCTTGCTTCTTTGGCGATGCGGGCGGCTCCTTCTTTGGGATGGCGGATGACGAGGAGATCGGCGTATCCTCCCATGATTTTCACCGTGTCGTGAAGGGACTCTCCCTTTGCGGTCGATGTGGCACTGGCATTGTCAAAGCCGATGTTGCTGCCGCCGAGTCTAAGCATAGCTGTTTCGAAAGAGAGGCGCGTTCTTGTAGAGGGTTCAAAAAAACAAGACGCCAAAATTTTCCCTTTTAAAAGATCGTGAGGCCTTTGCTTTTTCATCTCTTCTGCTTTTTTGAGGATGAGCAGCATTTCTTCTTTGGACAGATCGGAGATGGAGATAAGGCTGCGGTTTTGTAATGCATTTTTTTTCACGCCTGTACCTTGTAATAGAGTTTTAAGGCAGCATCGTACACTTCTTGGACGCCGATTTGAAGCAAGCAAAAGGGCTCTTTGCAACTTTTGCGGATGCAGGGGGTGCATGTGGGTTTTTTGGCGATGGTTTGAGCAAGTTCGCTGTAATAGGGGCCGCAGAGTTTGGGATCGGTAGGTGCAAAAAGGCCAATGGTGGGGACCCTCAGCGCAAAAGAGACATGCATGGGGCCTGTGTCGTTGGCGATCATGAGGTCCATCCGTTTGATCAAAGCGGCAGCGGCAAGGAGGGGGAGTTGCGTCGCAGATCTTGCGCCTTCGATGTTCTTTGCGATCGCATCGACGAGGGCTTTTTCTGAGGGTGTGCCTGTCACGATGATGCGGCAGCCTAAGTCTTGGACGAGCCGGTTGCCAAGTTCAATAAAATGGGATGCGGGCCATTGTTTAAAGGTGTCTTTAGCTCCGGGATGCAGGGCGATCAAGGGCAGATAAGAGGGAATGTGGAGCTCTTCGAGAAAAGCATCCGCTGCTTTTTCATCTTCGGGACTGAGAGAAATCTCCATGGAAGAGTCAAGAGTGTGCGCACCGACTTGTCCTACTATGCAGAGTCTTCTTTGAATCTCATGCATGGGAGTGTTTTCCAAGGGATGAGTGAAAAGACAGTCGAGTCCTTTATTGATCCCTATGGTGCCGATGATCTCCGTCGCTCCTAAAAGGGCTGCGAGAGGAAGCATGGGCCTTTGCGAGGTGTGGAAGGAGAGGACGTGGGTGATTTTTTTTGCTTTAAGACGCCGATAGAGTGGAAAAAGAGAAGGTAGTAGAGGATTTTTCGCAACAATCAGCTCGTCGATTCTTCGGTTGTGTTGCAGCAGAGCTTTTCCGATGGGGCTGGTGACGACGCCGATATAGCTTGTGGGAAAACATTCGCGCAGAGCGCGGATGGCGGGCGTGCCCCAAAGGGTATCTCCAAGGCCGGTGGTGGACAAAATGAGAAACCGTTTTTCCTCAGAAATATTAAGCGTTTTGGGGCGGAGGAGGTTGATGAAGGATTTGATCAGCTTATTTTTGTAGTTCATGTGCCTTCCTTGCAAGTAGCGCATCAATGGCACTTTCTACATTCACTTTTGTCCCTACAAACTCTTTGAGGGAGAGGATGGGAAGCCGGTCGAATTTTAATTCAGATAGACACTGCAAAAGTACCTGCGCAATTTGGAGATTGGTGATCAAAGGGATGTGATGATCGATGCTTAATCTTCGGATTGTAAATCCATCGGTTTTGTTGTTCAGCCCCATGCCTCTTGGGATGTTGATGATCAAGTCGACTTGATGGCCAGCAATGAGGGAGGTGACGTTGGGTTCGATTTTCTCGCTGGCTTTGTAGACGCAGCGCGATGCGATGCCTTGCTGACATAGAAAATCATTGGTTCCTTCTGTGGAGTAGATCTCCCAGCCTTGTGCTTCGAGTTTTTCCAGCTGTGGAAGAAGTTTGATCTTTCGATCGCCTCCGATGCTTACGAGGATTTTTTTGCGCCGGACAGTTTGTTCTGTGGCTAGCCATGAGAGCAAAAAAGCCTCGAGAAGATCGTGTCCAAGGCAAGCTACTTCACCTGTCGATGCCATTTCTACGTGAGCGACGGGACTGGCTCCTTTAAGGCGTTGATAAGAAAACTGCGGAGTTTTGACGCCAACGTAGTCGAGCTCCAGGGTTTCGTAAGGGGTCAGAGTGGTTTGCCCTAGCAGAGCGCGTGTGGCGATCTCGATAAAGTTATGGTGGGTGACTTTGCTGACAAAGGGAAAAGAGCGAGAAGCCCGCACATTGCATTCGATGACCTGGATGGCATTGTTTTTAGCGATGAACTGGATATTAAACGGCCCGGTGATATTCAGGGCTTTGACAATAGCGCGCGTGATTTTTTTTGTGCGGCGGATGGTTTCGAGATAGAGTCGCTGCGGAGGTAGAACAATCGTTGCATCTCCAGAATGAACGCCGGCATTTTCAATGTGTTCTGTGATCGCTTCGATGATGACAATTCCTTCTTTTGCAACGCCGTCGACCTCTAATTCTTTGGCATCGGTAATAAACTGCGACATGACGACGGGATGATCGGGAGAGACGCGGGCGGCTTCTGCCAAATAGCGTTCCAATTCTTCATCGGATGAGACGATGTTCATCGCTGCCCCGGATAAAACATAAGAGGGACGAATGAGAATGGGGTATCCTGTTTTCTTTACGAATTCTTTTGCTTTTTCTAGGCTTGTCACGGTCTGCCATGTTGGCTGATCGACGTGGAGTTTATTGAGAAGAGAGGAAAATTTTTTTCGGTTTTCTGCTGTATCGATCGATTCCGCTGAGGTGCCAAGAAGTGGATAGCCGGCGCTATGCAATTTTAAAGCGAGGTTGTTGGCGATCTGTCCGCCGACAGAGACAATTATCCCTTGGGGATTTTCAAAATCGGCGATGTCTTGCACTCTTTCTAGGGAGAGCTCTTCAAAATAGAGGCGGTCTGATTCATCGTAGTCCGTAGAAACAGTTTCGGGATTGGAGTTAATGAGAATGGTTTCTTCTTGCATCTTGCGCAAGGTACGGCATGTATTGACGGCGCACCAGTCGAACTCTACGGACGATCCGATGCAATAAGGACCGGATCCTAAGACGATGACGGGATGTTTTTCGGAAGGGGTGATGTCGTGCTGGACGCCATGATAAGTGAGGTAGAGATAATTGGTTTGAGCATCGAACTCGCCGGCTAGAGTATCAATTTGTTTGATGCAAGGTAGGATGCCAAGCTCTAGGCGCAATTCCCGCACTTTTTTTGCATCGCATTTTTTAATTTTTGCAATGGCTTGATCTGAGAACCCGAGTTTTTTTGCTTCTTTAAGGATGTGTGCGTCTAGTGGATTTTTTGTGAGTTTGTGCTCCTGGGCAGCAATGGACTCAATATGGTACAAAAACCAGGGGTCGATTTGAGAGAGGCGGCAGGCCTCTTCTAAAGACCCTTTCTTTTTGAAGAACTCGTAGAGCGCAAAGAGGCGCCGGTCTGTTGTATGAGCAATTTCTTCTTTGATATCGTCGATACGACAGGGGTAGTCGGTGAGCCCTGACGCTCCGATGTTCAGCATGCGCACTGCTTTTTGCAAAGCTTCTGGAAAAGATCTTCCGATGGCCATCACTTCTCCGACACTTTTCATCTCTGTGCCGATATGTCTATCTGCGGAGCGGAACTTGTGGATATCCCATCTGGGAATTTTGACGACGACGTAGTCCAATGCAGGCTCAAAAAAGGCGCATGTCTTTTGGGTGACGGCATTTTTAATTTCCGCTAAGGAAAACCCTAAGCTGAGCTTGGCAGCGACAAAGGCCAGTGGATAACCTGTCGCTTTAGAGGCGAGTGCTGAAGAGCGGGAAAGGCGCGCGTTCATTTCGATGACGCGGTAGTCGCCATTTTTTGGGTTGAGGGCGTATTGAATATTGCACTCGCCGACAATTCCAAAGTGGCGCGCTGCGCGGATGGCGATTTCTCTTAAGGAATGGTATTCTGTGTGGGTAAGCGTTTGAGAAGGTGCGACGACGATGCTTTCTCCGGTATGGATTCCCATGGGATCGAAATTTTCCATGTTGCAGACGGTGATTGCATTATCACTGCTATCGCGGACAATTTCATATTCGAGCTCTTTCCAGCCAAATAGATATTCTTCGATGAGAATTTGCGGAGCGCCGCTAAGGGCTTCGCTGGCTCGGTATTGCAGTTCATTTTCATTGTCTACTTTTCCAGATCCCAGCCCTCCAAGTGAAAATCCCGAGCGCATCATGACGGGATATCCGATCTTTTTTGCAGCAGCGAGGGCTTCTTTGACAGAGCTCGCGGCAATGCTTTTAGGAGATTGAATGCCAATCGACTGCAAGGATTGTTTGAAGAGGTCTCGATCTTCTGTCATTCGAATGGCTGAAATGGATGTGCCGAGAATTTCCACATCATATTTTTTAAAAATGCCCATTTCATCAAGCTTCATTCCGAGATTTAGCGCTGTCTGGCCGCCAAAACTGAGCAGAATGCCATCGGGCCTTTCTTTTCTGATGATTTCTGTAACAGCATCTGGGTTCAAGGGGACAAGGTACACTTCATCTGCAAGACCTTCATCCGTTTGTACTGTAGCGATATTGGGATTGACGAGAACGGTTTTGATTTTTTCTTCTTTAATGGCTTTGATGGCTTGCGATCCGGAATAGTCGAATTCTCCTGCCTGACCAATCCTTAAGCCCCCAGAGCCTAATATGAGTATCTTTTTTCCTTTGAATTTCATAATAGTTGATAAAATTGTTCAAATAACCACAAGGTATCTAGAGGACCAGGCGATGCTTCGGGATGAAATTGCACCGCAAAATAAGGAAGAGAGCGGTGAGCAATTCCTTCTACGGACGCATCATTTAAATTGCGAAAGGTCACTTCCCACTCTTTGGGTAGCGTTGTCTCATCAATGGCGTAACCATGGTTCTGCGATGTTAAATAACAACGGTTTGAATTTAAAAATTCACAAGGTTGATTTTGTCCTCGATGTCCGAAGGGGAGTTTAAATGTTTTAGCACCGATGCTCAAAGCTAGCAGCTGCGCTCCGAGGCAAATGCCAAAAATAGGTTTCTTTTTTTGCAGGACCTTTTGCAAGACGGCCACAGTTTCTTGACACAGGATTGGATCGCCAGGTCCGTTTGAGATGAAGACCCCGTCGAACTCTTCTTCCGAATAGTCGTAATCAAAAGGCACGCGTTTTATTTGTATCGGAAATTTCTGCAGTGAGCGGATGATATTTTCTTTCATGCCGCAGTCGACAGCGATGATTTTTTTCTTTCCACTTCCGAGTTCTTGGATTTTTTTTGTGCTTACGGATGAGACGAGATGCGTTTTGTTAGGATCGGGGAAATGCTCAGGGATATCTTTATTTTTGACGATTGCGCCAAGAGCTGCACCTTGAGTGCGCAAAGATTTTGTTAATGCTCTTGTATCTACTCCGCACATGTAGGGGATTTTTTGTTCTTTGAGCCAGGAATCGAGAGATTGGACAGCTTGGTGGTGATTGCAGAATGCAGAGATTTCACTAAAGATGCATCCTCGCAAATGAATTTTTGAAGATTCCCAAAATTTTGCTTCAGGAACTCCATAGTTGCCAATCAATGGAAAGGTAAAGGTGAGGATTTGTCCAGCAAAGGAAGGATCTGTGATGGATTCTACGTAGCCCATCATGCCAGTTGTAAAGACGACTTCGCCAAAAGTATCTTCATGGCACCAATCGGGGGAGGCGCCTTCATAGACTTCTCCGTTCCGTAGGACAAGCTTTGATGGAACCATCCTGGTGTGGTCGCGGTGGTGATTGCTTTTGCTCATCGCCAGCGATCATAACGAATTTTTGGCAAAAGACAAGCGTTATCTTAGATTTAATTGCGAGGGAATAGTAATTACAGCATTAGAAAATTGCAGCGGTGGACTGCATAAATGCTTTTCCAGGTAGTGAAAGGTCCCAATGCCAACAGGTGCAGGAAGAGAAAGGCGATGGGCAACCGATGCCACATATCCAAGGCCGAGATCGCTTTCAAAACTGCTACTTAAAACAATTTCTACACCTCTTTTTTCAGCCCACTGTTTTAAGTGCATGCAACCCAGCATTCCTCCTTGCATCGTAGGTTTGTAAATGAGAGCCTTTAACGTCGGGAATGATTCCATTTCTTCCAAAGATAGATCATGAGGATAAGACTCATCCACTGCAAGGGGATGTAGAAACTGCGCTAGGTCATGCGGGTTTGAGAAAGGTTCCTCGACGTAATCAAAGGTGTCCAAAGGGAACTGAGCAAAAAATCTTAAGGAATCTTCTGTATTCCAGGCCCTGTTGACGTCGATGCGCAAGCGAAGTTGGTCTTTTAACGCATGGATGACTTGTGCAGCTTCTTCAAATCTGAGGTTGCTCACTTTGAGTTTTGCTGAAATAAACCCTTCTTGAAGCCTTTGTTTTGCTTGCTGGAGAATTTCATGAGGAGATCCCATCAAAAGCGCGCTTGTGGAAACTTGATGCTCAGCAAGGGGATCTAGCAAGGATAGAAGAGCAGATTCTAATCCAAACGTCACAGAAGGTAAAAGCTCGAGCCTTTCAAGTTCTTGAAGACAGGTTTCTTTTGTCCAATTGGCTGCAAGAATCTCATCTTGTTTTTGGTTTAACTGTATAAGAGCCTCTGGCAGTGTTTCCTTACTCCATTTCGGAAGAGGCGCAATTTCTCCCCAAGCGCCATTGCCATTTTCATCAAAAATCTGAAGGAACACTCCAGAGCGCATCTGACCTGTTGTAAGCGGAATTTCGTAGGGATGAAGAGAGAGCTTTTGTATTTTCAAGGGGTTTGCTTGCAGCATTGCAGTTGCCATGCATAAAATGTATAAAATTTTCAGAAAACAGGTTCTCATTTTAAAGATGCTTTTTCAAGGCTTAACTTTATGACCGGTTGCACTACTTAGGCCGTCGTAGCCTGCGTATTTATAGAGCTCATGCAAGGTGGGGAAGTTGAAGACCTGGCCAATGAGATCGTAGAGGGTTTTCTTCTCTTCTACGAGCATAACGCCGTAGTGAATCAGTTCTGTGGCTAGGTGACCGATAATGTGCACGCCGAGGATGCGCAGTTCTTCTTTTGAGATGATCAATTTGAGAAAACCGGATTGAGCGCCTAGAATTTTACCGCGCGGCATGTCTTTGTAACGAGCTTTTCCAATCAGAATGTTAAGTTTGCGCTTGATGGCATCTTCTTCAGTGATGCCGACCATGGAAATTTCTGGCACTGTATAAATGCCGTAGGGAAAATGGGAGGGAAGGTGCTCGAGGTCTTCTGTTTGAAAAATGTGTGCGACAGCGACTCTGCCTTGGTCCATGCTTGTGCTGGCTAGAGCAGGGAAGCCGATGGCATCACCGACGGCAAAAATGTTGGGAATATTGGTGCGGTATTCCGCATCCACAAGCACCTGCTCTCGCGGTCCGGACTTGATTCCAATGCGGTCTAGTCCCAATTCTTGGATATGGCCGCTTCTACCGGCAGCATATAAAAACATATCTACGGAGCGAACTTCACCAGTTTTAAGTTTGATCGTGATCATCTCTGTATCGGAAGCTGCAGGTGTCACCTGCTCAATGGCTTTGTTGAAAAGAATCTCAATCTGCGCGGCTTGCATCTGAGCAACGAGGTCGGTGGAGACTTCATAGTCGATAAAAGGAAGAATGCGCTCTTTGTCGTTGACAAGGCAGACTTTGGTTCCCATGGTAGCAAAGATGGTTGCGTATTCGCAGCCGATCACTCCTGCGCCAACGATGCATAAAGAGGTGGGAAAACGTTTGATTAGTAGAATGGTATCGGAATCGTGAATGCGCTGACCATCGAAGGGAATGCTTGCTGGGTGGAAGGGATACGATCCAGTAGCGATGATGATATGTTCTCCATGGATTATTTCTGTTTGCTTGCCAGAAATTTTAATCGTATGCGCGTCTTCAAAGCTGGCTGTTCCATGAAAGATCTGGACGCCATGCCGCATGAGATTCTCGTAGATCTCTTGTGCAGCGGATGCGCTGACGAAATTTTTGCGGTACATGAAATCTTCGACGGACGCTTCATGTTCTAGACCCCTTTCGATGCCATAAATCCCTTTTTCTAATTTTCCAGAGAGAAAAAGAGCTGTTTCTTTGAGGGTCTTAGAAGGAAGCGTTCCCGTGACGACTTCAGCGCCTCCATACATGCTCTCTTTTTCAATGATGGCGACTTTCTTGCCGAAATAAGCCGCTTTCACAGCTGCTTTTTCTCCAGCAGGTCCTGTACCGATGACGATCAGATCAAATTTTTGCATGGGTCGCTTCCCAACTTATGACATATGTGCTACAAATTCATTTAATTAACATAAGAAATCAATAGAGGCAATGTGGATCCTAAAATTCAAGCCCAGGCAGACAGTCTTGCCCATAAAATTAAACACTATCTGATTACGACGATGGGAATGACCATCGACGAAGCAAATCCTGAAGAATTTTATCGCGCTTTTGCGCTCACTTTGCGCGAAGAGGTGATGATCAACTGGACGGCTTGCGCACACACATTTAAGAAAAGGCGCGTTCGCATGCTCTATTATTTGTGCATGGAGTACATGCCTGGACGATTTTTAGGAAACAATATCACCAACATTCAGGCTGGTGAACTTGTTCGCAATGTCATGAAAACCTTAGGCCGCGATTTTGATGAGGAGCTCTGTTATGAGCCCGATCCTGGGCTTGGAAATGGGGGGCTTGGCCGCCTTGCCGCATGTCTTTTAGATGCCTTAGCAACACAGCAATATCCGGCAATTGCTTACGGGCTGCGCTATCAGTACGGGATTTTTGATCAGGAGATTTGGGATGGCAATCAGATAGAGAGACCTGAGAATTGGCTTTTGCATGAAAATCCATGGGAGTTCCGCAGAGACAACCATGCGACATCTGTCCGCTATGGGGGAAGAGGGGTGCCGATGGTCAATGCCCGGGGAGTCGACATGCTGGACATCGCCGACTATGATGAAGTGCGGGCTTTAGCTTATGATATTCCGATCATTGGCTATAAAGAAAATGGGGATTTCAATGTCAACACGCTTCGCCTTTGGACGACAAAGGAATCGCCGCGCAATTTTCAGCTGCAGCGATTTAATGCCGGACTGATCGATCAGGCAGCGGAAAACCTGTCTTTGACAGACGTACTTTATCCCAATGATAATAACGAAACGGGAAAAAGAATTCGTCTTAAACAGGAATTTTTGCTCGTTTCTGCATCCTTGCAAGATATTGTCCGCCACCATTTGCACACTTTTTCTGATCTAAATAATTTCGCCGATAAGGTCAGGATCCATATCAATGACACACATCCCGCGCTTGCCATTGCGGAGCTTCAGCGCCTCCTTCTCAAAGACTATGATTTTGAGTGGGGCGAGGCATGGGAGATTGTTAAGACGTGCTGTAATTTTACCAATCATACGATCTTGCGCGAATCTTTAGAGGAGTGGAATCAAAATCGATTAAGCAACCTTTTGCCTTGTCAGTATCACATTATTGAAAAGCTCAATTTTGATTTTTGTAATGCCATTCGTAGAAGATATCCAAACGATGAAGCAAAAGTGCGCAGAATGTCCTGCATCGAAGGCGGACAAATTCGCATGGCTAATCTTGCTATTTTTGGATCGCATAAGGTGAATGGTGTCGCTGCATTGCACACGGAGATTTTAAAAAACGAGGTCTTTAAAGACTTCTTTGAGATGTTCCCTGATAAGTTCGTAAATGTGACCAATGGCGTGACCCAGCGCAGATGGTTATTGCACGTAAATCCATTGCTCGCCGATTTTATTTCTCAAAGGATTGGCCGGAAGTGGATCACAGATTTTACTCAAATTAAGGAACTCGCCGCTTTTGCAAAAGATGCGCCAAGTCAAAAAGAATTTCTCGAGATCAAAAGGAGCAATAAACGCGCTCTTATTCAATATATCCACGGGAAAAACCCCATTCGAGATATCAGAGGCAAAGTGATCGGTCATTATTCTACGCTGAATGAGGACGCCCTTTTCGATGTGCAGATTAAACGCATTCATGAGTATAAGCGTCAGCTCATGAATATCCTGCATGCCATTATGCTCTATCAGGAGCTCCTTGCAGACCTAAACAGTCGCAAAGTCAAACGTCTCATTATTTTTGCTGGAAAAGCAGCTCCTGGTTACGAAGTGGCTAAGAATATCCTTCATTTGATTTGCTGCGTTGCGAGCAAAATCAACAATGATCCCATCGTCTCACAAAAGCTCAATGTCGTATTCATCGAAAATTACAATGTCACAAGGGCGGAACAGATCATCCCAGCAGCGGACCTGTCCGAGCAAATTTCTATGGCCGGCATGGAGGCTTCGGGAACGAGCAATATGAAACTGACGATGAACGGGGCACTTACCATTGGGACCGAAGATGGGGCAAATATCGAAATTCATCGGGAGATCACGGACAAATGGTGGCCTTTTCGGTTTGGCAATTCATCTAGCGAAAATGCACAAATTCAAGCATCGCGCAGTTATAACCCTTGGGATATTTATACTCACAATAAAGCCATAGGCAATGCAGTCAACACCTTGCGCGACCGCACCTTTGCAGAAACAGACGCTGAACATGCAGCGATGAGCAGCATTTATGATCTGCTTTTGGAACCTCATAATTCAGACCCGGCCGATCGCTATTTTGTGCTGGGCGATTTGCAAGCCTATTACGACAAGCAAAAAATAGTAGAAGAATTTTATAGCGATGCTTCCAAATGGGCAGAATTTGCTATTCAAAACATGGCGAGCATGGGAACATTTTCTGCCGATGAGGCGGTCCATAATTATGCCAGGTTGATTTGGGACCTTAAACCTTATCCTTGCGACAAAGAAGAAGCGAGCAAGGTGCGAGCGGAATACAGCGAACACGACAAATGCAGAATTTTATAAATCGGATATGAGATTTTTGATGATGTCCAGCGGGACAACGGTATCAAATTGCCCATCATTTTGATCGATGAAATCCGTAGTTTTGACGCACTGATACGAAAGTCCAAGGTTTTGGCATAGATAATTAATGGTACAGTCTCTACGCGCTTGAAAGATGTCAAAAATGCGGACTTTGGAATTGCAGAAGATGACATTTGTTAAATTGGAGCCGAGTGCTCCAACAATGATCTCTGCATTTTTAAACAATAGGATTTGATCTACGATCGACATTTCGCTCAAAACGTAACGTTTAAATCCTTGGGCTTCAAAGAGTGCAAACACGTCATCTTCATTAAGCATTTTTCTTGCCACTGCATCTTTTCTAGAGAGAAATACTTTTTTACAAAAGGAATGTTCTTGCGGCTCTTTTTCTACTGCGGAAAGCAGTTTGTTTTTGATGTAAAACAGGATGTGTTTGGGTAAATAGTGAACAAGTCTTGGACACCCCTCAGTTCTGACCCTTGCTACAAGGGATGGCACAATCAATTGGTCTGCGGTAAAGACCAAATCATCGGAAGCCTCGATGATTTTTGAAGGATCCACTCCAAATAGCTGTAGAGTTTCTTTCATAAACGGTCTACCTAATGGAACATATAAAAAGTCATAATCAATGGCACGCATTTCCAGCAATGCAAGCCTGCCCAATACTTCAGCAATCCAGTGGTAGTAATAGGTATACCCCGATTGCGCAATCACAGCGACCCTGCCGGGAATACTCACAGTTTTGTTTTCTTTTGCTTTTTGAAGGGCTTGTTTAGAGGGGAATACATTTTGCCAGATAAGCTCGTTGATCAGTGTATCGTTGATGAGGACCCATCCATCCTTCCCGAAGACCTCGCCTTGGGGGATCGTCAAAATATATGTATTTTCGAAAACGCCTTTGTACGGGTGCAGGTAATGATCATCCACGACAGAAAGTTTTGTAAATTCAAAGGGTTCCTCCGGAAAGCAGTGCAAATAGTCGATTCCGCCATGCATTTTTAGGGTTTCCAAAAGAGGCTTAGAGCTGCAAAACTGAGAATTGCTGTGAACTATCGATGGAAAGATAAAGGTCATCAATAGCAGACCGCAAGAGATTTCGACTTTCTTAAACAATTTGAATAGCATTTTACAATTCATCTGGTTTGACCAGTTGATGTGAGTGTTGGCGTTATATATTATACAATATTCTAAATCTAGGCAAATGACCTTCTTTAACATGGTGGTATAGTGCATCCAGTCCTAATGGGTGCCATTGAACTGGAAGCACTATATTACCCCCAGCAAAAGAATCAGAAAATCGACTGCACCTTTTTATCGGGATAGGTTCACAGATTGAATTGCAGCGACTCAAAAATCCAATTGTTCTTTCAACTCAAAATCTTTATACTGATATTGGTAACGACTAAGATAACCAGTAAATTCATTAAAAATTGATATGTTATGTACTCGAAAGAACAGCTCATCGAAAAGTTCATGGAATATCGTCAAATGCCCTCGGAAACTGAATGGTTGGAATTCAAGGAAGCAAAAAACAGCTTTGACTTTGACGATCTAGGAAAATACTTTTCTGCTCTTAGCAATGAAGCAAATCTTAAGGGTCGCTCATCGAGCTGGCTTTTTTTTGGTATTAAGGACAAGCGTCCTCGAGAGATTGTTGGAACGCAATATAGGGCAGATGTTACCAGTCTAAATAATCTTAAACATGAGATTGCTAAGCAGACTAACGGGTTGACTTTCCAAGAAATTTATGAACTCAGTCTTCCCGAAGGCCGTGTTTTAATGTTTCAAATTCCGGCAGCTCCTATAGGAATGCCCACAAGTTGGAAAGGGCATTATTATGGAAGGGACGGGGAGTCTCTCAGTCCGCTTTCCATCCATGAGCTGGAGGTGATCCGCCATCAATTTGAGGTGCGAGATTGGAGTGCACAAATTTGTCATGAAGCTACTATTGGCGATCTGGATAGTGAAGCCCTAAATATTGCCCGAACAAAGTTTCAGCATAAATACATGGGAACTCGATTTGCTGAAGATGTAGAACGATGGGATGTGATGACATTCTTAGAAAAGGCGAAATTTCTGCGGAATGGCCAGCTCACGCGAACAGCAATATTGTTATTAGGTAAACACGAAGCTGCCCATCATCTAAATCCGCATCCCGCTCAAATTACATGGAAATTGGAAGCAGAAGAACAGGCTTATGCCCATTTTGGACCTCCATTTCTTCTTAGTGTTGAAGAAGTCTTTAAACATATACGCAATATTAAATTTCGTTTTCAGCCTCGCAATCAGCTCATTCCTATTGAATTGAGCAAATATGATCCTAAAATTGTTCTTGAAGCAATCAATAACTGTATTGCTCATCAAGATTACTCTCAGGATGCCCGGCTTATTGTAATTGAGAAAATAGATCGCCTAATCTTGCAAAATATAGGGGGGTTCTATGATGGAACTGTTGAAGATTATGTTTTGCGAGAGCGCACTCCAGAACGATACCGTAATGCCTTTCTTGTTCAGGCTATGGTCAATTTAGATATGATCGACACAATGGGTATGGGGATTAGACGTATGTTCCTAGAACAGCGCAAGAGATTTTTCCCTCTTCCCGAATATGATTTGGAGGATCCCAATCATGTTCGGCTCGTCGTTTATGGCAAATTAATCGATGAAAATTATAGTCGAATACTTATCGAAAATCAGGATTTGTCAATTGCCGAAGTTATGGCTTTAGATAACGTTCAAAAGAAGCGAGCAATTCCTAAAAAAACCATGGAAATTCTTAAAAAGAAAAAGCTTGTTGAAGGGCGTTATCCTAATATTTTTGTGTCCGCCTCTGTTGCACAAGTCACTAATGAACGTGCTCAATATATAAAAAACCGTGCATTTGATGCCGACCATTATGAGCAGTTAATCCTCAAATTTATAGATCGCTATGGACCTGCTAGTAGGACTGATATTGATGATTTAATAATGGATAAACTCCCAGAGATTTTAGATTTGACCCAAAAGAAAAATAAGATTGGTAATTTAGTCGCAAAAATGAGAAGGGGCAAATTGATTCGAAACGAAGGAACTTATAAATGTCCAAAATGGGCTCGCATTTCAATAAATTAATTTACCTATGATTACGAGTAAATTACGAGTAAATTACGAGTAAATTACGAGTAATTTGCAGGTAGGTAGTTGATGGTGAATGACTTAGGATTTATGTGCATTCAGTGCTTCAAGGGGCGTTGATGAAAGTTGCTTGTTAACCATTCTTTAGGTACAATCTCCACCCTATGGACAATAAAAAAAGATTGAGCAAAGCTCTCGCTGCTGCAGGAATAGCTTCCCGTCGTGCTGCTGAAGAGCTTATTTTTGAAGGCAGAATCAAAGTCAACGGAAAGGTTGTGAAGGTTCCTCAGACGATGGTCGAATGGGGAAAAGATGTCATCCTCGTTGATGAATCTCCTATTAAGGGCGAGGAGAAAAAAGTTTATTATATCCTCAACAAGCCGCATGGCTATATTTGCACCAATACGCGCATAGGCACTAAAAAGCTTGTTGTCGACCTCTTTTCTCACCTCAATCTGCGCCTCTTTACTGTAGGAAGGCTGGATCGCGATACAACAGGTCTGCTTTTAGTCACCAATGATGGTCATTTCAGCAATAAAGTGATTCACCCCTCTTCTAATATCTCCAAAGAATATCTTGTAAAAGCTGCGCAAGAGATCACAGACGCCCATCTGAAGGATATTTCTAAAGGCACGGTAATAGAAGGTTCTTGGGTCAAGCCAGTCCGAGTGGAAAAAGTGCGCAAAGGGACGCTAAAAGTCGTTGTTAAAGAGGGTAAAAAGCGCGAAGTGCGCCTTCTTGTTCAAAATGCAGGGCTTGATATTCTTGAGCTATCCCGTATTCGCATCGGCGGTCTTCGTTTAGGACCTATTCCCGAAGGGACATTTCGCGAGATGACCGAAACAGAAATGAAAGTTATCTTCCAAAAAGGGTAGTAATGTCTTTACGGAAAGACCACTATCTGTTTAGAATGACCTAAATTAAAGAATCGACTGACTCACATGCTCAATATCGCGCGACTCTTTGGAAAATCCCCCTTTGCTCCTCTGCAAAGCCATATGAAAAAGGTGTCGCTTTGCGTGGAACGACTTTCAGATATTTTCAATGCGCTGTCTAAAATGGACAGTGAGAAAATCGAGAAGCTTGCAGCAGATCTCTCCCGCATGGAAAATGAGGCCGACCTCACTAAAAACGATATTCGCAACCATCTTCCAAAAAGCCTATTTCTTCCCATCGACAGGGCACACTTCCTAGAAATTCTTTCTGTTCAGGACAGCATCGCAGATAAGGCAGAAGATGTCGGCGTTTTACTTACATTAAGGCCTTTGGAAAGTTTTCGCGATTTCCATGCAGATCTAATCGCTTTCTTCCGTAAATGCGAAATTGTTTTTCTGGATGCCAAGCAGATTATTGAAGAGATTGACGAGCTGCTCGAATCTTCTTTTGGCGGACTTGAAGCTGAAAAAGTAAAGTCCATGGTGGAACAGACCGCCTATAAAGAAGAAGAGGCAGACAAAATGCAAAAGCTGCTCATGAAACAGCTTTTTACATACGGGGATACGCTCAGTGTTCCCGCCTTTTACCTTTGGATGCGGCTTATTGAAGAAGTCGGTGAAATTTCTCACCTTTCAGAGCGTCTAGCAAATCGTATTCGAATGATTCTCGAACTTAAATGATTGAAGGATGCAAATAGATTTAGTTTTAGAAGTCCTTGTCCTCGTCATCGGTTTCTACATGGCGTGGAATATTGGTGCCAACGATGTTTCCAATGCGATGGGAACTTCTGTGGGTTCTGGTGCATTGACTTTGCGAAAGGCTGTAATCATTGCGGCTGTTCTTGAATTCAGCGGTGCATTTTTTGTAGGAGGCAATGTCTCCGAGACGATGCAGCGGGGCTTGATTCATCCCGATATGTTTCGAACAGAGCCGATGGTTCTCATTCTTGGGATGAGCGCTGCCCTTTTAGGAACAGGCGTTTGGCTGCAAATCGCTTCTTATTTTGGATGGCCGGTGTCTACGACGCATGCGATCGTCGGAGCTATTCTGGGATTCGGCGGGTTGATCGGAGGCGTCGATGCCATTCAGTGGGGTGAGACAAGTGCCATCGCTATCAGCTGGGTGGTCACACCGCTGATTTCAGCGATGATCTCTTATGTCGTCTTCTTTATCCTCCAGCGCAATATTCTTTATGCGATGAATCCTATTGAGGCGACGAAAAAATTTATTCCCCTTCTTTCCTTTATTGTCTTCAGCATATTTACTTTAAGCCTGATTTTTAATGGGCTGCAAAATCTCAATTTAAACCTTTCGTTTTCTCAAGCATTGGGCATTGCTCTGGCTATTGGCGTTGCTGCAAGTGGAATTTCTTATCTCTTTACGCGAAGAGTACCTCTTCCCAACGTTGAAAATCGTCCTCCTTCCCGTTACACGCCGCAAACAGTGGTGAGTTTAGAAAAAGCGATCAAACATTTGCAGAGAGTATATGTTGTCTCGTTTGATGGGACACATGACAAAGTGGGTGGCCTCTTAAGGGATGTGAGAGAACTTTCCAACCAGATGCGCAAAGAAACCCATTTTGCAGATCGCACATCCGATTATCATTCTGTAGAAAAGATGTTTGTCTATTTACAGATTGTCACTGCGTGTTTTGTTGCCTTTGCACATGGATCCAATGATGTCGCTAATGCCATTGGTCCTGTTGCTGCAGTTCTTGATACCATAAAAAATGGATACATTTCGGATGTTGCAATCGTGCCCCCTTGGCTACTTGCTTTTGGTGGAGCGGGGATTGTTGTTGGTCTTGCGACATGGGGTTGGCGCGTCATTGAAACGATCGGTAAAAAAATCACAGAGCTTACTCCCACACGTGGGTTTTGTGCAGAATTCGGTGCTGCGACGACCATTCTGGTCGCATCTAAGCTAGGTATGCCTGTATCGACAACACACTGTCTTGTCGGCGCAATTTTAGGAGTAGGGCTTGCACGCGGTATGCGCGCGCTCAATCTCAATGTCATTCGCGACATTGTCCTTTCATGGGTGATTACACTCCCTGCTAGCGCAGGGATGACCATCTTGATCTACTACGGACTTCGCGAGATCTTTATTCGATGAATTAAGACAGAGATTGGTGACCTAAAACCTGGTTCCGTCGATCTTCAGGCTCAAAAAAACCCGAAAATCGACTGAACCTGGACTGCCGATTATCGTCTGTGTTGTTTTTGGCCTGGGTTCTGAGGCTGCTGAGGTTTTTGGCCTGGCCACTGAGGATTTTGTGGGTTTTGTGGATTTTGAGGTTTTTGCCCTGGATTATGTTTTTGCTGTTTCATACTGTGCTCCTTTGTTGGGGTAAAGGCCGGTATTTCCCGGACTCTATCTTTATTCTACATGATTTGTAATTAAATTGTATCAATTTTGGCGTGTTTATTTGTGTTTATTTCGTGTTTTATTTTACTTTTAATTTAAAGAATGGAGGTTTTGTCAGATTGTTGCTTTAGCGATCATTGTGGTGCACTGAAACTTTTTAGTGAGATAGGTTCTTATAAGCTTTTGCGAAGAAGCCATTCATTGCTCATCCCATCCGTGGAGTGGAAGAGCTCTGCTAAGGTTTGGATCCAATCTTCCCGTCTATTGAGAGCGGGACAGCGAAACGCATTGAGCCCAGCTTTCCGGATGGACTCTAGATAGAGCTTTTCGATTTCATAGAGGGTTTCAATGTGGTCTGAAGTGAAGGTTAAAGGCACAATGACTACATTTTTTCGCCCTTCTGTCCATTCACTAATGCGCTCGCACACGTCTGTTGTATAGGGGCGGATCCACTCTCCTCTGCCAAATTGAGACTGGTAGCAAAGGTGCGAGTGGGCTTTTGGAAAGCAATCTCGCAATTTCTCAAAAGAGAGGATGCACTCATTTTGATAAGGGTCGCCCGTAAGAATAAAATTCTTTGGCAGGCCGTGCGCTGAGAAAAGAAGGGTTGTTTCCTCTTCTTTCAACCCGATATTCACTAAATATTCGCGCAAACAATTTTCCATCACAGCAATGTAGGAATGATGCCCTGGAAAGGATTTGAGCCAACGGAGCTTGGCTAAAGTTTCTGGAGAAAGGAATTTAGAAAACCAAAGGGCGATGCTTCCCGTTGTCGCATAGCTGAATTGAGGAAATAGCGGGAGGACCTGGATCTGCGAGATGTTGTTTAAATTTTCTATTTTTTCAATGAAGCCAGGATGGGTTTTGGGCAGATAGCGATGAAAAGAGAGTATCTCGGCTCCTAGAATCTTTCCAATGCTGCCAGCCAATGCTTCTGTATCTTCGAAGATGGGGGATTTGCCGCCGATCTTAGTGTAATCGTGAAGAAGATTCTTGGCGCGTTTCTTTGCCACCCGTGTGAAAAAAAGTTTGTGGGCCCATGCAGGCAAAGATGTACGGATAACCTCTTGGTCGCAAAGCAGTGAGATTAAAAACTCTTCGACCTCCATCAAATCGCGAGGTCCGCCGAAGTTGACGAGAAGGTATGCTTTCCTAGTCATATTGAAAAACCATACACTTTTAGCAATTTATGTGTTATACAGGAGAGGTGGACTTCTTTAGAAAGGTATTGATCGGATGAGAAGCATTTATTCTTATTTTATTTTAATTTTGCTGACCCTTTTTGGATGCAGCAGCAACAATAGCGGAGGGCGCAAAGTAGGTGTAGATTCCAGCTGGTTTCCTCTGGAATTTGGCGAGCGTACAAATAATGTGACCGCATTTTCCACTGAACTTCTCACCAAAATTGGAAAAGTGGAAAAGATCCCTTTTGTGAAGATCACGGTCAATTGGGACACTTTGATGGATGGGCTAAAAGCTGGCGAATATGAAGCTATCCTAACATCCAAAGCCCCCTATATTTTTAATGAAAAGCTCTTTGATTTCTCCGACATCTATCTTTCTTTGGGCCCCGTGTTAGTTGTGCCGGTAGGGTCAAAAATCCAATCGCTTCAAGGCTTAAACGGTAAAGAAATTGGCGTAATCTCTGGGTCATCAAGTGCATCGATCCTCCAAGGCAGCGAAGGGGTGCTCATCCGCGATTATGACTCGATTCCAAACGCTTTGAATGCTGTTGCTAGCGGCGTTATTGAAGGAGCAATGATAGATATCCTGTCAGCGACTTCTTATTGCAACGATCTCTACCAGGGCATGCTCAAAATCGCAACCCCCCCTTTAAACGACGAGGGATTGCGCCTAGTGACCTTGCACGATGCTGCCCCCGATCTCATAGCAGGCTTCAATAAGGGCCTTCAAAAGCTCAAAGCTAAAGGTTCTTATGAGGCGCTGCTGAGCAAATGGAGTCTTATGGAGACTCAGGTCCAGTAGTTTACCAAGGGGGCTTTTAAATATTTTATTTGATTTCTCTATTTATCAATTCCAGGTAAAATGGATCTCCAATTCTTGAGGGTTATGTCAAAGAAAAGTGCAAAATTAATTATGATGCGCCACGGCCAGTCGGAGTGGAACAGACTTAATCTGTTCACCGGATGGGTCGATATCCCTTTGAGCGAAAAAGGGGTCGAGGAGGCGGTTCAAGGCGGGAAGAAAATTGCTCATATCCCTATCGATATGATTTTTACTTCCTCTTTGATCCGCGCTCAGATGACAGCCATGCTCGCTATGATGTACCATTCTAGCAAGAAGGTTCCCTGCGTACAGCATATAGGCGAAGGGAAGTTGGAAGAGTGGGCTGGGGTGTACAGCGATGTCGCCAAGGAAAGCTGCATTCCCGTCTATTGCGCCTGGCAGCTTAACGAAAGAATGTATGGAAAGTTGCAGGGGCTCAACAAACAAGAGACAAGAGAAAAATTTGGCGAGACCCAAGTTCAGATCTGGCGGCGCAGTTATGATGTAGCTCCTCCTGATGGAGAGAGCTTGGAGATGACAGCTGCCCGCACTATTCCTTATTTTCTCGAACAAATCCTCCCTTTGCTTCAAAGTGGAAAGAACATTTTTATCTCAGCTCATGGTAATTCTTTACGCTCCATCATCATGTTCTTGGACCAGTTATCTCAACAGCAAGTTGTCCAATTGGAACTAGCCACAGGGGAACCGATCATTTACACTTTTGAAGGGGAGAAGTGGAGCCGTGACCTCTAAAGTTTACCTCGATTATCATACTGCAACGCCACCTTTGCCTTCATCCATCGACGCAATGTTGCCCTTTTTGCGCACGTCTTGGGGATCGATGACATCGCCGCACCAGATGGGGCAGGAATTGATTCCCTCTTTTCGAAGTTTTACTGAGACGATTTTCGAGGCGCTAGGTTGCGATGCGAGTGATAAGTTTTATTTTTTTCATTCTAGCGGCGAGGCTATCCAACAACTCTTCTTGTTTCATTATTTTGATCATGTTCGCAGCTGCGGTAGGAACCATATCCTGACGACAAACATTGAAGAGGCAAGTGTGCTTATGGCGCTGCACCGTTTGGAAGAGTTGCAGTGTCATGGGAAAATGCTGCCGATCAATGAGCAAGGCCAATTGACATCTGCTGCGCTTGAAAAGGCGATTAATCCCCGGACGTCATTGCTGTCGGTCTCATGGGCAAATGGATTGACAGGAGTGATTCATCCTATTGCAGATATCGCCGAAATGTGCCGGGCAAAAGATATTCGATTGCATGTCGATGCCAGTTATGTCATTGGCAAGCTCTATTTCCGCTTCGAAGATTTACCGATCGATTATTTGACGTTTGACGGGTCTTTTTTACACGCCCCAAAAGGAACAGCAGGACTTTTAGTGAAGAGTAAATCACCTTTTTCTTCGCCAATGGGAAGTTCTGTGGGAGGGATGGCAGCCTTATCCCAAGCTTTAGAAGAAAATATGCATATGTTCGATCACGTCTGCTTAGAAACTGCACGGTTAAGAGCGAAGTTTGAATCGAAGATTCAGCAGCAAATTCCAGACGCCCAGGTGTTTTTTCAAAAGGCAGACCGATTGCCCAATTGCTGTGCGATTGCTTTTCCTGGTGTTTTTAGCGATGCTCTACTTTTTCTTCTGAATCGCAAAGGGGTTTATGCCTCTTTAGGAGGAGGGCATTGCCAAAAGTTATCTCACATTTTAATTGCCTCAGGTATCGAAGAGACACTTGCAAACTGCGCTCTGAGTTTCAGCCTCTCCTTTGAAACGAGGGAAGAAGAAATTGATTATGCGATTAGAGTGATTGTGGAATCGGTTCAGAAATTAAAAGCATTGAGTGGACAATTATTATGAGTCATCGAAAATTTGCTCTTAGCTGCTTTTGGTCTCTCTACAGCAAAAAGCTGATCCATAAAATTGAAAATCCACGCCATGGGGGATTTTTTACAGAAGAAGAAGCCAAACAGCGCAGCATGCGCCTTGTCATCGGCAAACAAGAAAATGTACGTCTTTATCTTTTTGTTGACGAGAGCGATGGGGTGATTGCGGATGCGAAGTTTCAAGTTTTTGGCGGATCGGCATTGATCGGAGTCCTAGAGGCCGCCTGTGAAATTCTCATGCGTAAAAATTATGTCCAAGCAAAAAAATTAACCGCTGACTTGATCGATAGACAAGTGCGAGACAAGACAGATCTTCCTGCATTTCCCGAAGAGACGTTTGCATATCTCAACCTAGTGATTGATGCCATCGAAGACGCAGCAGAGCAGTGCCTCGACATTCCTTTTGAAGAGGTTCATACAGCGACACCAATTACTTCGATGCAAGGAGAAAGCAGCAGTTATCCTGGATGGGATCTTTTAAATCGGGAACAAAGAATTGCGGTGATTGAAGAAGTGATCGCGAAAGAAATCCGCCCCTATATCGAGCTTGATGCCGGCGGAGTGCAGATCATGGATCTTATCGATGGCAAGGAACTCATCATTGCTTATCAAGGAGCGTGCACTTCTTGCCATTCAGCAACCGGCGCAACACTCAGTGCCATTCAAGAAATCCTAAGAGCGCGAGTAGATTCTCAGCTCATCATTGTTCCAGACGCTTCTTTCCTTTCTCCACAACTGTAATATTACTTTAATTTAACTTCGCCAGCAGAAACCGTTTGGATAGTGCCGTCGGGAAGGAGCAAATTTAACCTGCCGCATGCATTGATGGAGTGGCAGATCCCTTTGATCGTTCTTTGTCCATCATTGCAGGTGATCGTTTTACCTTTGAAAGCAAGAAGGTCTTCATAAGTTTTGCGGAATGGTTCAAATCCTTGGGATTCTAGGATGTTTAAATCTTCGATGAATTGTTTAAGGATGGGTTCTGTGACTTGTTCGAGCGCCCACGTTTGTCCGCTGAGCTGAGCAAGTGATGTCGCAGGTTGGTCGATCATCTCGAGAAGTTCTTGGCGCATGTTCACATTGATCCCGATTCCGAGAGCTATTCCAATCCTGTCTTCAAAACACACTGTTTCACATAAGATACCGGCTACTTTTTTGCCTTCGAGCAAAATATCATTGGGCCATTTAATTTGCGGGTGAAATCCTTTTTTCTTGAGGATTGTAATACAGGATATCGATAGGATTTGGCCTAGATTAATGATATACGGGCTGTTCAGCGGAAGGCAGAAAAAGAGGGTCGCATAAATATTTTGTCCTTTGGGGGAATGCCATTTTCTCTCGAAACGGCCTCGGCCTGCTGTCTGTTCGAGAGCAGTGATACAGGTTAGCTCATTGGGATCGAGAGTCGATGCATTTTTCTTTGTCCATGAGTTCGTTGAGTCAATGACATCAAAGTGAATGAAAGAAATGCTTTTAAGTCTTGCCATAGATTCTCTGGAAAAATTGATCTTAACGCTAAGTTGGGCACCAAGTATAATGAAATTAAAATTAGATTCCAGATTTTTCATTCGAGTTAGCACCCATGAGATTATCCCACTATTCATCAAACGTGCTTTTTGGGCCTTTTTTTGCAACTTTTAAAGCCGCTTCTTGCCCTACTTTCTCAAGTATGTGCTGCGAAGCGGCTTTAAAAGCAGCGAAAAAATTCTCCAAAAATCATCATTTTCGAACAGAGGGATAATCTCATGTGGGACCATCGCTACATCAGACGCATTGATTTTAGGACGATTCCGATTCTGCTTGTGCTCATGTTTATCAGTCTATTGGTGATAGCGGCAACGACCGGTGATGCCGGAGATCTTGGAGAAGAGACTTTGTTTACTCCAACTGCAAAAAGCCAGCTTCGGTGGTTTGCTATTGGTTGGTGCGTTTATCTTTTCTTTGCCGGTCTAGATTATCGAAAGCTGAGGGAATGGACTTGGTTCCTCTATGTAGGCATGCTGGTCATGCTCATCGGCCTTTTTTTTGTGCCTGCGATTCAGAATGTGCACAGGTGGTATCGGATTCCAGGGATTGGCTTTGCCTTTCAACCGTCTGAGTATGCAAAATTAATCATCGTCATGACGCTTAGCCTCTATCTTGAAAATAAAGGAAAATGGGAAGTCTATCGAAAATCCGCCACGTTAAAAGCGATTTTGATTGTTTTTGTCCCATTTTTACTGATTTTAAAACAACCTGATCTAGGCACAGCGTTTGTCCTTTATCCGATTGCTCTTGTTATGTTTTATTTTGGAGGGATCAAAAAAAGGGTTGTCCAAGCAATGGGTTTAATGGCCCTCGGAGGGATTGTCTTTATCAGTATGATGTTTTTGGGGTTTATTGATCATGAGGCATTCCGCCCCTTTGCGACCAAAGTAATCAAAGAGTATCAATACGAGCGTCTAAACCCCCATACGTATCACCAGGAAGCCTCTCAGACGGCTATTGCGCTCGGAGGGTTAACTGGCAGCGGGTGGCATAAAAGTGAATTTACAGGGCGCCAGTGGCTTCCAGCAGCCCATACGGACTCGGTTTTTGCGGCCTTTAGCGAGGAGTTTGGGTTAATAGGAGTTTTTTTCTTGATGCTCTTTTTTTTCGGTTTGCTCTATTTTAGTTTTCAAGTGACTGCAGTAGCGAATGACCCCTTTGGCAGGCTTCTGTCCGCGGGAATCACAACTTATCTTGCGATGCATATGATCGTGAGTATGGGGATGATGTGTGGGTTTTTGCCAATTACCGGGGTGCCGCTCATGCTGATCACTTATGGGGGCTCTTCCGTTCTATCGACGATGACCGCTCTTGGGATTTTGCAAAGTATTTATAGCAGAAGGTTTATGTTTTCATGAAACATCAATTTTTAATGACTCCTTGTACCTGGCTTGGCCAAGGAAAAATTCAATTAAATATGGTCGCAGAAGAGCTGGGTTTCATGACGCGTTGGCATATTAAGCCGATCGACGGCGATGGCCGGATTGAATGCACCCAGGAAATTCAAGTGAAGGGCCTTTCAGAGGTGATGCATAATGAATTTTTAATTCACAACCTGATCGGCGGCGAGTTTTCCATCGATCTGGAAAACCAAGCCCTTGGCAGAGTAACAGGCAAGGGGCTGATAAACGATAAAGTCATTGCCTGGGAATTTCGTGTGGAAGCGATCGGTTTTGAAGGATTTGAGCTCTACGAAAAGCAAGATGACAAGAATTACCTAATGCGGGCAGAATACGCCACAGATGATCAATTTCGCACTTTAATCCAAGGGCGTCTATGGCAACAAGCTACTTAAAACATTTCGCTCTTTTCTCATTAATCCTTTTATCGAGTTGTTTTTCCAGGACATCCATGATGTCGTATAGCAATTACGATCAGATTGAAGTGGGAACATCTGTCGCCACATTAAAATCTGAAGTGGGAAAGCCCTATGCAATCCACTACAAAGAAGAGGGCAAAGAAGAATATGAGTATATCGAGCGAATTGATACAGGAACTGTTCTTGTTGCAGAAAACCATTATTACTTGATTGTGAAAGAAGGCAAAGTGATCGGCAAATATATGACGCGCGAGCGTCCGCCGGCTTATGATCTCATTTACCAGGAAGATCCAAACTATCCTGGTTATCCCAATCTTCCTTAAAAATCTGCGCCACCTTTGATTTTTGCGATAAGTTTTCAAGCTCTCATTCCTTGAGAGCTTTTTTTTCACTTAAAAATATCTCGACTTCAATCCACGCAGCAGTCCAAACTCAACAAGGTTTAATTTTTCCAAAAATTTTCACGTTAATGGAGATAGTGTGACGCAGTCAGTTGTTTTAAAAGAAAAAGATAAAAGTCTCATTTATTTGAACACTTATACAAAGAGCGATAATATTGTTAAAGCGATAGAATTGGAAAATGCTCTCCAAGCCATCGAGATGATTCAGGATCTAGCAGAAAATGAACCTGAATGCTTTTTTAACGTTTATGAAAATCTCATGGAGTTAGCCAAAAATGCTAAGTTATTGACTGTGATCGATATGCTTAATCTTTATCAAGGGAAGGAAGAATACAGCATTATGGCAAGAAGTCATTCATCTTCGGAAGAAAACAAGGAGTCAATAGAAGTCAATTTATACGAAACAGATAACATTTTTAATGGGGTTGTTTCAAAGAAAAAAAATCAGATTGCGACCATTCCTATTCATAACGGACAAGAGAGCCAGGAAAAAATAAAAAAATCCTCTTCTCTTTTAGCCTCAAAAGATTTTTTAAATGACGAATCGACGAATAGCGATGTCGTATCAAAGATGAATCGTCTGGCTTCGGGCATTTCTATTAGCAATGGACAAGAGAAGCTGGAAAATAGAAGCAAGACCTCTTCACTTTTAGTCTCAAAAGGAGGTTTAAATGACGAGGACATGAATGTTGGATCGTTACAAAGAACCAAAAAATTCTCCGTCCAGAAGCACATGTCATCTCCGGAGAACATCTATCAGCGGAATAATTCATCGACAAAGATCTACAACAGTCCCATCGTTAATAAAAAAAAAGCGCAATCCTGTCACTCAAGTGTATCGAGTGCCGATGCCGAAGGGCATAGAGATCTCCATGCAACGTTAAGTGAGACCTCACCTTATTTAAGACACATCAGGGAGATTTTGAAAGAAAAGAATGGGGACGAGGTTCTTACTTTTAGCTACCCACTTTTTGCAGACGAGATAACCCTTTTTGCTACGTTATTAAAACTCGATATGAAGTATCAGAAAGCGGTGAAGACATTTTTAACGACACTAGTATTGCAATCCTTCCCTAATGGAACAGATGGGATCGTGGCCGCATCCTATAAGATCGACAAACTGATGCAATACTTTCAGTTTGAGATACCTCATTTACAAGAGATAGCTAAAGAGAGGTATATTCTTTTGCCTAACTCAAAAAAGAGTGCATCGGATCAAGTTGTTAATAATTCGCTTTTAGATTCTCATTTTCTTCAATATGGTGCTGCAAATATTGCTCATGTATGGAAAGGAAGGGATATAGAGCTGATTCAAGCAGTTTCATTGAGGGATCTGAAACACTTTCTGGAATCTAACGAAAAGTCTTCGAATTCAGTAACGAACGTTGTAAGAGTTTTCGATCAGACAGTCAGATGGATTGTCTATGAAATTGCTTCTAACACCGATTTTTGTAAACGCAGCGAAGTTGTTGATCGGTTTCAAGAGATTGCAGCACTTTTTTTCGAAAAGGGGAATTTCCATGGAATCATGCAAATTTCCCAGGCGCTTTCTATGGCAAAAGCTAAAGAACTACTCAGTTCTGAGCGAATGAAGAACAAAAAAATAACTGATTTGATTAATCTGTCCGAGGAAAAAGAAGGATTGCATTATAATTATAATTACATCAGCACAAGTGGACGTCAAGATAATTGCATTCCTTCTTTCCCAGCATTTCTAAGTAATATGCAATTGCTATTCGATAAGTGTAACGAGAATAGGAAATTTAATGAGTATTTGGGTTCTTTAAAAACGCTTTCGAAGCTGGTTATGCATTTCAGGAAGTTGCAAAAGATCAAGTTTGATCGCGATTACCTCGAAACAAATGGCTTTGCGGATTCTTATCATTTCCTATGCGGACTCCCACACATTGAACAAGATTTTCTTGATGCCTATTCTCTTCTTTCAAAAAATAGTGAAATGGTAGATGAACTTCCCAAACAATTGAGTGGGTGGACTACGTCCCATCTGATCTCAGAGTTTAGAAAAGCGGGGGGAAAAGATGAAGCCCTTGCCATTTTATTTTTGCAGGGTGTTTACAATGGAAGAGATCTCAAGAGTAAACTGCAATCAGATACTGATTGGCTTAAGAATCAGTCAGGAGTGCCAAAAGAATTTTTGGGCGCCATGTCACTTTTTAATTCATAAAAAAAAACCGGTGGCAGCGAAAGCTGCCACCGGTTTCAAAAGCAAATCTTTAAGCTGCTTTGATCTTGATATCGACCCCAGCTGCAACAGGAAGGACTTTTAATTTGTCGATCGTGTCTGGAGTGGGGTTGAGGATATCAAGCATACGGATATGCGTGCGGATCTCAAACTGCTCGCGCGACTTACGGTCGACGTGAGGCGAGCGGAGGACAGTGTAGATTTCTCTCTTTGTAGGGAGAGGAATCGGCCCTGCGATTCGAGCGCCGGTGCGTTTAGCTGTTTCGACGATATCGGCGACAGCGCGATCAAGAACGCGCTGGTCATAACCTTTCAGTCGAATGCGGATTTTTTGTTTGGATTGTTTTCCCATAATCTTATTTTTCCAAAGGGTTATTTCTTAGTAATTTCGTCTTGGATCTTCTGCGGGACCCTCTCAAAGTGAGATGGCTCCATGACATAGCTCGCACGACCAGAGCTGATGGAACGCAGTTGTGTCGAATAGCCGAACATCTCGCTGAGCGGAACTTCCGCTTCGACGAGAACGACGGTTTTCTGCGTTGTCTGGTTCATGATCTTGCCTCTACGGCGGTTGATATCGCCGATCACATCGCCCATGGACTGTTCTGGGGTTGTGACGACGACTTTCATGATCGGTTCTAGGATGATTGGCTGGCACTTGCGCGCCGCTTCTTTTACAGCCATAGATCCGCAAATCTTGAACGCCATCTCGCTGGAGTCGACCTCGTGGTACGATCCATAAACGATGGAAACTTTCACATCGACAAGAGCGTAGCCTGCGAGAACGCCTGTCGTAAGGCCTTCAGTGATCCCTTTGATCGTTGGGTTGATGTATTCTTTCGGAATAACACCGCCGACGATCTTGCTCACAACCTCGTTGCCTTTGCCTTTTTCATTCGGCTCGATCTCAACGACGACGTGCGCGTACTGACCTCTACCGCCAGATTGTTTGACGTATTTTGTTTCGTTTTTGCCGGGAACTGTGATCGTCTCTTTGTAAGCAACTTCAGGCTTACCGACGTTGGCTTCAACGCTAAACTCGCGCATCATGCGATCGCGAAGGATTTCAAGGTGAAGTTCGCCCATCCCTGCGATGATCGTCTGCCCGGTCTCTTCGTTAGTCGAGACGCGGAATGTAGGATCTTCTTCAGAAAGTGAGCTGAGCGCCATAGAGAGCTTCTCGCGGTCAGCTTTGGACTTTGGCTCGATCGCCATAGAAATCACGGGCTCTGGAAACTCCATTTTCTCGAGAAGAAGAGGAGAGTCTTCTGCACAGAGTGTGTCTCCAGTGCTTGTGTATTTAAGCCCAATGCAAGCTGCGATGTCGCCGGTGAAGAACTCATCGCGGTCTTTACGCTGGTTTGCATGCATCTCGAGGAGGCGGGAAACGCGCTCATCTTTATCTTTTGTAGTGTTGTGAAGATTAGTGCCTTTAGTCAGCGTTCCTGAATAGATACGGACGAAAGTGAGTCTGCCGACATAAGGGTCGGACATAATTTTGAACGCAAGGGCTGCTAGCGGCGCATCATCACGCGGCTCGAGCTCCATAGGTTCATCAGTCGTATAGTTAATCCCTTTGATCAGACCGCGGTCAAGAGGAGATGGCATCCATGCGACGATCGCATCGAGGAGCGGCTGAATCCCTTTGTTTTTGAATGCGGTACCGCAAAGAACAGGAGTCAGTTTGTTCGTGCATACGGCTTTACGCATTACAGCGTGGATCTCATCTTCGGTGATCGAGTCTGGGTTTTCGAGCACTTTTGTCATGAAATCTTCATTGCTCTCATCGACTGTTGCCAACTCTTCGAGCATGGTTTGGCGCATCTCTTTGGATCTACTGAGAAGATCAGCTGGGATCTCTTGTGTTTCGTATTTAGCACCCATTGTCTCATCGAGGAAGAGGTAGGCCTTCATCGTGACGAGGTCGACCATCCCCTTGAACTCTGATTCAGAGCCGATGGGGCAATGGACCATCACGGCATTTGCGCCTAATTTTTCTTTCATAGAGTCGACAGCCATAAAGTAGTCAGCACCCACGCGATCCATCTTGTTGATGAAAGCGATACGAGGAACGTGGTAGCGCTCTGCTTGGCGCCATACGGTTTCTGACTGCGGCTGTACACCAGCAACGGCATCGAACACAGCAACAGCGCCGTCGAGAACGCGTAAGGAGCGCTCTACTTCGATAGTGAAGTCGACGTGGCCAGGGGTGTCAATGATGTTGATTTTGTGTGTTTCGCCTTTGCGGCCTTTCCAATAGACTGTTGTGGAAGCAGAGGTGATCGTGATGCCTCGTTCACGCTCTTGCTCCATGAAGTCCATGGTAGCGGCGCCTTCGTGCACTTCGCCGATGCGGTGAAGTCTTCCGGAGTAAAAGAGGATCCTTTCTGTCGTCGTCGTCTTACCAGCATCGATGTGCGCCATGATGCCGACGTTACGGACGTTTTTTAATTCATCAGTTTCTGGTCGTTTTGCCATTTAAGTCCCTCTGATTACCATTTGTAGTGCGCAAAGGCGCGGTTTGCTTCAGCCATGCGGTGGGTGTCGTCTTTCTTTTTGATTGTCGCACCTGTGTTGTTGAAGCAGTCGATAAGTTCGGTTGAGAGGGCTTCTTCCATTGGACGTCCAGCTTTTTCACGGGAATATTTGATGATCCATTGCATCGCCATCGCGGTTCTGCGGTCAGCTGCAATTTCAATCGGAACCTGATAGGTGGCTCCCCCAATACGGCGTGATTTTACTTCGAGAGAAGGCTTTGCATTCTCCAGCGCTTGCTCAAATGCAGCGAGAGGATCTTCAGCCTTAATTTTTTTAGCAAACTTTTCAATCGCATTGTACACAATGCGGCGGGCCACAGATTTGTTGCCGCTGTACATGACCTTGTTAATAAACTTGGCTAAAACATAGCTGTTGTAAAGAGGATCTGGTTCTGCTTCTCTTTTGACAGCACGTCTTCTTCTTGACATGGTGAGAGTCCTTTTTTAAATCATTTATATCTGTTTCACTTGGGTCATGAGAATTCTATCTCATGCCCGGCCCTCGATTGACTCTTTGCCATATGTAAAAAAAAGGCAATAGTGGGCCAGGATACTTATTTTATTGATAACAAAGTATCCTAAGGTTACTTGGGACGTTTTGCCCCGTACTTGGATCGAGATTTTTTTCGATCTTTTACTGCTGCGCAGTCCAATGAACCGCGAACAATGTGATAGCGCACGCCAGGTAAGTCTTTTACCCTTCCGCCTCTAACGAGAACGATGCTGTGCTCTTGCAGGTTATGTCCTTCGCCGCCGATGTAGGCGATGACTTCCTGACCATTGGAAAGACGGACCCAAGCGACTTTTCTAAGCGCTGAGTTCGGTTTCTTTGGGGTTTTTGTCTTCACCTGCAGGCAAACGCCCCGTTTTTGTGGGCAATGCTGAAGGGCCGGAGACCTTTTTCTCTTCGGTTTCGCTGTGCGGCCAAATCGGACCAATTGGTTAAATGTCGGCATCTGTGCCTTTCTCCTTACACGTTTATTGCGCCTTAAGGACGCTTTTTTTAACTGGGCTCAAACAAAATAAACCCAGCGACGTCCACTAAGACATTCGAAGAATATACCTCTTCCCTAGAATTTAATGCAAAAACAAACCTTTTGAAGAAGCGTTAAGAAATATTTTTTAAAATTAGGCGATAGTATAAACACGAATAAGGGGGACATATCTCATGCTTTATTGCCTTTTCCGAAGTGTAGCATTCCTTACTGCTCTATTCGCGGTTTTATGTTCCTCTATTGGCATTCTTCAACTCAAGAAGGGGGATGTTCGCACCACGATGCATGAGATGCTTGAGTATCATGTAGAGTATAAGGAATTTACTCCGGCTTTGGCCAGGCGCACTCTAAAAATCTTTTTGCAGCAATTCGATCCTGAAAAGCTATATTTGCTGACAAATGAGGCAAGGTCTTATCTCGATCTTAAGGACGAAACTGCTAAGTCCGTTGTTCAAAAATATTATAAGGATGACCTTTCCGTATTTGCTGCTCTCAATCAAACCATCCAGCAGGCAATTAGCAGGGCCCGCGAGTATCGACTAGAAATTGAACGCGAGCTCATTAAAAGCGATGAGCTGCCAAAGGTTAGCTTCCAAGATTCTTATGTCGATTACCCGAGCAGCGAAAAGGAGTTAAAGTCTAGAATCAGACAGCAATTGTTGACCATTCTTGTGGCAGAGAAGCGAAATGGGACTTTGCGCGCTTGGACCTCTGAGCAGAGAAAGAAATTATTTGATCTTTGGGAAAGGCGCTTTGCTAGAATGGAAGATCCTTACCTCCCTTCAGGACCGACTACCGAGCATTACCTATGCATGCATATTTTGAAGGCTATGGCAAAAAGCTTGGATGCCCACTCTTCTTATTTCAGTCCTGAAGAGGCCTATGCCATGCGCACAACTCTAGAAAAACAATTTGAGGGAATAGGGGTCGTGCTCCGCGAAGGGATTGATGGTGTTGTGATCCATGATATGATCAAAGGCGGGCCTGCTGAGCGATGTGGTCAAATTGCAGTCGGGGATCTTTTAGTTGAGGTGGATGGCAAGTCGGTAGAAGGGGCCTCTTATGAAGAGATCCTTAGGCGCTTACAGGGGTCGGGTTCAGGTTCCATTCAAATTGGACTGCGCCATTTTACCAGCGAGAACAATTCTAAGTTATACCGCGTTCAACTCAAACGCGAAAAAATTATCCTTCAAGATGACCGCGTACAGTACTCATACGAGCCTTTTGGCAATGGAATTATAGGCAAGCTGACCCTTCCCTCCTTTTATGAAAGCGGGGAAAGTTCCAGCTGCGAGGCGGATTTGCGCGAGGCGCTCCGCGAGCTGAAGAAAAAGGGAGATTTGCTCGGGCTTGTCCTCGACATGAGAGAAAATTCAGGGGGATTTTTAACCCAAGCAGTAAAAGTAGCAGGTCTATTCATCTCAAGCGGGGTAGTCGTCATTTCCAAGTATGCCCACAATCAGACCCAATATCTCCGCGATTTAGACGGACGCTCGTATTATACTGGACCGCTCGTCATTTTGACATCCAGGGCGTCTGCTTCGGCAGCAGAGATCGTGGCTCAAGCTCTGCAAGATTATGGCACAGCGATCATCGTCGGCGACGATCGCACCTATGGTAAAGGAACGATTCAGTACCAGACGGTGACAGACACCTCCGCAACCTCGTTCTTTAAGGTTACTGTGGGCAGGTATTACACGGTATCCGGCCGCACCACACAAATTGATGGGGTAAGGGCAGATGTTGTCGTGCCTACACTCTATTCGCAATCTGCCATCGGGGAGCGTTATTTAGAGTATCCCCTCAAAAGCGATAGGATCCCATCGGCTTATGTCGATCCCCTGACGGATGTCGATCCTCGCAATAAAGCGTGGTTTCAGCAAAACTATTTGCCGAACCTGCAGAAAAAGCTTTCTTTGTGGACTCAGATGACGGATCAGCTCAAAGAGAATAGCGCATATCGCCTTGAGAAAAATAAAGACTACACTTTTTTTTTGAAGGCCTTGGAGCAACTAAAAAAAGGAGAGTTTGCCGGCGCTACAGAGGAAACTAACTGGGGCGTTGATGATCTTCAAATTGCCGAGGCAGTCAATATCCTGAAAGATATGACGCAGCTCAAAGCTCCCGCAGCCAAAAAAGCAGCACTTCTTCTAAAGTGATTGCTTAAAATCTACCGACGGTCTATCCTACTATACTTATTTCGTTTAGAGCTTTCTCATGGCCAGATAGCTCAGTCGGTAGAGCAGAGGACTGAAAATCCTTGTGTCGCTGGTTCGATTCCAGTTCTGGCCAACCTTATTCCAAAAAAATCCATCTAAGGACTGTTCTCTGAATTAAGTTTCTTGCGATTTCATTGATTTTTGTGCTGGGATATCTTGCGCTTGAACGGAGAAATCAGCAGAAAGATTTTTAGGCCTCTCTGCTGCTAAGTTTCAAAATTACCCGCCTAGAATTACCCTAGAAAACACCGTATAGCCTCTTGTCGCGATTTCAGTTCCACACACGAAACCGATGCCAGCTATAATGGCAAATGATAGGACAAGGATGCTGTATTTAATTCCTAGAAAGAACCCCTCACATAATGCGTTCACTTTGTGTGTAATTTCTTGGGCATTTGTTCCGGGAAAACAACAGTTTAAAAAATAGGGGGTTTGAGCATTTCCAGTCGGATTTGTTCTTTGTACGCTATTGGCCATATAAACCTCGAATTTCTATTATTTGAAAAAACAGTTAGCGATGCACCCCACAGCAACGAAAAAAGCTGCTCCATACGTCACACCAGTGCATTTCTGATCATAGTCTGGATCCCAGGGTTTGGGGCAGTCTATTTCGCAGTTATATCCATATTTATTCATATCAGTGACTTCTCGATTACGGTAAGAATTTGAGCTTGGGTCATACACATAGTCTATCTTTGTAGTGTTGGTATAACGAGTGGCTTTTTGCCTTGTTATTACTTCCCTTAGATAAGTGTCGATGGATGAGGCCTTCCCTTCAAGAGTGGAAGAACGTCCATTTGCTTCATGGAATGCTTGTCTTCCATATCTCTGACCTAGATAACTCATTCCATGATCTAGTGCGAGCTGCTCATAAACCTTATTGCGATGATCTAAATTTGCTGAGTTAAATTTCTGGAATCCTTGGGTTTTCTCGCCTGCGCGAAAAGAGATTGCAGATGAACGAAGGGTCCGCCATGATTCTTGATTATCGCGGGTAAGTTGTACATTCCAACTCATGAGAATCTCCTGGTTTTTAAGAAATTGGGGGATCTTACGCCTGGTTTGAAAATGTATACAACTAAAAGAAAAAATAAACAGGAATTCAAAGAATGCTGTTCTTGTGTTCTCCAAGAGTCGCGTTAACGATTTTTTAACTTGTTTATCGCGTGCTGAATTACATCTGCATTAAATTTTTGATAGAATTTAGACTCAACCGCCCAGTAATGCCAATATAGAGGTATTTCCCAAACCTTGTCGCTATAAAGCTGTAATAGTTGTTTCTTCTTAAGCTCATCGATAATATCGATTTTAGGAATCAAGGCATACCCATATCCTAGAAGAGCAAACTTTTTAAAGCCTCGAACTGAGGGGATGATGTGATAGTTTAATCCTCTTCCATCTAAATTAAAAAACTTTTCAAGATATCTTTCATGTAATCTATCATTTTGGTCGAACTTAAGCGCCGGTGCATTGCGAAAGCAATCTTTAGGGCTTCCCTTAGAAAAAAAATTTTTCACAAATGAGGGGGATGCAGCAAGCACATATTCCATATTTCCTAAAAAGTGAACCCGTCCCCCTAGAATCTCTTTCTCAGATGTAGATAAGCAGGCAGATACAAGCCCGTTTTTAAGATAGTCCAAGGTCAACTCTTGATCGTCAGCTACAATATCTAAAAAAACACCTCTGAAAACTTCAGTATCCTTGATCATATCCAAAAACCAAGTCTCCAAACTGTCTCGGTTTAAAGCGATAGGAATACGAGGAGTTGATGTTGTTCTTTTGATTTGTTTTTCTAAGTCTTCTTCTAGTAGACAAATCTGTTTAAAATGCCCAATGAGCTGCTTCCCCAGATCTGTAGGACGATAGGGTAAAGTCCTAATTAAGGCTGGTTGCCCATAATGAGTTTCTAAACCTTTAATTCTTTGTGAAATGGCCGATTGGGTGATGTATAGCTTTTTGGCTGCAGCCTCAAAGCTTTGCAGTTCTAGGACGGTGTATAATGCCTCTATTCCTCGATAATCCATTTTTCCTCATTAGCCAGGCTTATTAATCATAAAATCTATTAATTTTACTTATAACAGGTTTGGGGGTTAAAATAGGAGTAGATTTTAAAAGCAATATACAGAGAGGTGACTTGTGCTGATTAAGATAGAAGATAAAGTATTAGAAAAATACCCGGAGATGGAAATCGGGTATCTAGTGGCTCAGGTGTCTGTAAAAAAGAGCGATCCTTTCGTAGAAGGCCTAAAAGAGCGCTTAGGAAAGCATCTGCAGGAACAAGGCATCAATGCCACCAATTTTGTGGTTCATCCAAGCATTTCTCTATGGAGGAAAATCTACGAACAAGATTTTCAGGTGAAGGCTAAAACATATCGCTCCTCAATAGAAGCGTTACTTCGAAGAGTGGTTACCGGGAAGGAAATTTGGAATATTTGTAATGTTGTCGATCTTTATAACTGCTGTTCGATTTTATCTTTGTTACCTATGGGAGGATATGATCTAAAGAAAGTTTCGGAAAGCATTACGATCCGGTATGCCAAGGAGGGAGAGTCATTTTTGGGCTTAGGGGAAAGAGAAAAAGTAGCTGCCCGATCTAATCACGTGGTTTATGCGGACGATGAGAGAATTATGTGCTGGCTTTGGAATCATAAAGATTCTGCCGAGACCTGTATCGATGAAAGTTCCAAGTACGTCTTGTTTTTTATCGATTCTTTTGAACATGACAGAGTGCAGGTTGCCTTGAAACAATTGGCAGAGAATTTAACAAAAATCCAGTGCTTACCATTGGAAACAGGAATTCTCAATCGAATTGCTCCTCAAACACGCTTAAATGTGCGTTCAATATGTTCTTAGCGCTTCCTGCGAAGAGGGCTAGTATTGACCAATACGACCCTCTTCACAGGAATCGATTTGCGGCGCTTAGAACCCGCTTGTAGGCCAATTTTTGAGGTTTCTTGGGTATAATCCATGATTATGACTCCAAGTCGTTAGACGGGGTATGTGGTAAGAGGCCAGAATCTTGTCTCTCAAGGAGCAGTTTCGGCACGGCCTTTTTTAAGCGTTTTTCAACATTTTTAATAGGTTCTGCCGGTGGGATATTTTCAGGCATTGCAACACCGATTTTAGCAATAGCTGCTCGAACCTCCCTTCCGACCATTTCGTGAGTCTCCATGGCATCTCTTTGATTCTTGATTTTTTCCAATTTGAGTTTTTCACGTGTGTGGGTCATCCGGAATTGGTTGGCAGCGAGTTCGGTGGTGTTCATACGATCCATGAGCTGCTCTTTGGGATCAATGCCTTTGCGGGCCTTAATTGCATCAACCCCTAGTCCTCCGTAGAGTCCTTTGTATCCTGCATCGTGAAAAACGCCGAACATTTTATTCTGAACACCTGCATCTCGAGCAGCTCCAGAAAGGGCCTTGAATTCAACGGATGCCTGTTTCCTCAGCTCTAAACGCTCGAGATCAGCAGCAATTTCCTCTGAAAGTTCTTGTTTTCGAGTTTGAATAGCAAAGTATTTTTGAGCCTGTGCAATTTCAGGCTTTCTAGGATCTCCGTTTTGGGCGATGAGATAGCAGGCGAATCGAGAAAGATGCCAGTCCTTCACTTTTCTATCCGTTTGACTTCCGATTTGGACCATTTTGTCGGCGCCGACAAAATGGTTTTCAGGCTCATTTCCAGACTGCTTGCAAGAATCAATGGCCTTTTTAATCGTGGTTTCAAATTTTCTCCACTCTGAATAACCAAGACAGCTTTGGAGATCGCGAGCACTCCAATACTCTATTCCGTGTGGGTTGAGTTTTTTAAGGGATTCAAAAGATAGATTGGTGGGTGTGAGGTGCTTGTTATCTGAGTTTCCCATTTGGAACTTCCATGTAAGGGATTTTTAGAAGAATAAGCATAGACCAGCCCAAAATATTTCTCAACGATACTGCTTTTTTCGATCATCCCAGAGAGTGAATCGCAAAACTCCATCCAGCCCCAAACGCGTGCTTTTGACGCAGATTCAGATTTTTCGCAAGATTCTTAAGAGGGAGTTACCCCTCTTATACGGTATAGCTTCAATCGAGGACCCAGGGCTCATCTAATGTTGAAGGCTCCTTTCTGAGAAAGATATAAGCATGGCGGTATATTTCAGGAACGCTTTCAATCGGGTGTTCGAGAATTTCATCCGTTTGAGAGCCCCATTTAGAGTGCACAGTCTTTTCATCGACCATAACACCACCATGGTCCAGCAATTTTTCTTTATTGATATAGACAATAAAGTCTCCTCTTTGTGGCTTATCTACGAAGCGATATCCCATTTTATCGATGAGAGTTTCCAGTTGGGTTTCGCAAGATCTTCCTTTAAAAATAGGCTCTTTAAAAAAAATAGCTCGAGCTGCTTCTTTGTCTCTTAATCGGAACAAAGCATAAGTCAGGCATTCAATGTGCTTGGAATCTGCTTTCTCAAGTTGCTTTGTTTTTGCAGAGGTGTATACAAGCCCTACTTTTCGAGCGATGAGCTTACATCCAAATTTTTCTGCGCTCGCCTCTATAAAAGAGCTTCTCAAATTCTTTAGCCCTTCTATTAACTCTGCAATCGATACCTTTTCTCCTTCCCACTGGATAGTTTCAGAAATATGGATCCCATGATCTTCGCCTAGAAGTCCTTTAAGATCTTGATCGATTTCCTTCTTTAGATCCATTAAAGTTTCAATGGCTAAGGATTTACTAAACTTTGCAGAGAAGTCATAATTGTGACTTTTACAGAACGATGAAAGCATTGTTTCGCAAAGTTTATATCGCTGATATGCACACGTGATGCTATTGCTGAGATTTTTTCCGTTTTCCTGGAGGAAATGAAATTCCTTTGAAGTAGAAAACATGTTCATGTGTTTTAACAAGTCGTTTTGTCGCAAATCTGTATGATACTGCTTTTGGTGCATTTGTGACGTAGTATCATTAAGACATAATTTTGTGCTCATTCAAAAACCTATTGTTTGATGGATAAAGAACCTATCCCGATAAAGAGGAGTCGAAGATTGTGAAAAAATCACAACTATGGTTCAAGGCTAAACTAATATGTATGCAGTGTGTGAATTGATTTGGGCGCTACCGTTGTTCTTCAATGCTTCTTAAGCACTTCATCGATGATGCGCCAGCATTGTTTTGATTCCGCATTGTTTGGGTTTGAGAATCCAGCGGCTACAATGAGTGCCTTCCAAAGTGTCCAAGCTCTGCCGCGCGCCCAGGTTTCAGGATCGAGGGGTAGTTTTTGGCGAAAGTGTTTTCTGCTTTCCTCTTTAAATAGCGTCCAAGTAATCGCAAGATCACAAGCGGGATCGCCTACTGCAAGCTGTCCAAAGTCGATGACAGCGCTAAGCTTTCCATTCTGCACTAGCAAGTTGCCAGCACTGATATCTCCATGAATCCATACAGGCGGCTTATTCCAAACGGTTGAAAGAGCTGTTTCCCAAACTTCTAGAGCAAGCGGTGCGTCGATTTTGTCTTTTAGGAGAGTGATTGCGCGGCGGGTATCAGCATCATACACAGCAAGCGAGCCTCCTCGATAGAAGCTATGCAGCCCGGGCGGAGGGCCGCCTGTAGCATCGATCTGATGGAAAGCGATGAGAAATTGCGCTAGATCTGCTGCAAATGCAGAAAGATTTGCGATGGGTGCTGCATCTGCACTCATTCCGCCTAACCACTGATAAATCGACCATTTCCAAGGATATCCACAACCCGGCTGCCCCATGGCAAGAGGAGTGGGAATTTGCAGAGGGAGGTGGGACTTAAGTTTCGGGAGCCATTTGTGTTCTTTTTCTACTTGGAGGGCATATTCTTCTTGGCTTGGCATGCGGATGAGCATTTCTTTGCCAAGATGAAATGTTCTGTTGTCCCATCCGCTAAGAGCCACAGGATCGATGGGTAGATCTTTCCACTTAGGAAATTGGGAGGTAATTAGGCGGTGCACGAGCTGGGCATCTATGTGGGTTTGTGGTTGCATGTGTTGATCCAACTCTGGTTTTAGAAAAAGAGATTTTAAACCAAAGAAGATTTTCAAAAAAGATATTATTATTAAATCTTTAAGACAAAAAATCCCCTTCTTGGTAGTATTTTTCTCCATGAAATACCTCTTTTATCTATTGTTACTTCCTTTGTTAGTATGTGCACCTGTTTCCGGGGACGAACTGAGCCTTGCTGAACTGATCGATATGGCTTTGAAGAATAACCCGGAGACGGAAAAGGCCTGGGCGAGTGTCAAGCGCGCTCGAGCGGCTTTGGGGGTGACAAAAAGCGATGAATACCCAGAGCTCGGGCTGTCGGGAAATGTTACGCACGGAAGGGAGGTCAAATATCCCAATGGACCGAATACTGTCTTCACAAATTACGGCGGCGAGCTCAATTTAAATTATTTGCTTTGTGACTTTGGGGAGACAAGAGCCGCTGTGCGCGCTGCAAAAGAGGATTTGAGCGCCTCCAAGTGGTGGGCAGATTTCACCATGCAAAAGGTGATGGCAGATGTCGCTGCCAATTACTACGAGCTGCTGAATGCCAGGGAGTTGCTTGAAAGTAGCGAGTCGTCTCTGGAAGACGCTAAGAGGATTTTGGGGGCAGCAGAAGAGCTGCGCGATGCAGGGCTAAAGTCGGAAAACGACTACATCACTGTCAAAGCAACGGTGTCTGAAATTTTGATCGGCATGGCTCAGCAGAAGGCAGCAGCGGGCATTGCTTATGGAAAGTTGCTAACGTCGCTTGGCGTTCCGATCGATACTGTTTTAGAAGTGGAGACCAAGCCGGAAGGGATGCAGAATCCATTGTTTGAACAAGGGATGGAAGCGCTTTTATCCGCGGCTAAGGAGCACCGCGCGGATTTGATGGCAAAGCAAGCAATGCTCAGCGGAATGAACGCGCAAGTGGTTCGGGCAAAGCGTGCACCTTTGCCAAAGCTGAGGGTTTCAGGACAGGCTGGCTGGCTGGAGTATGGCAAACACCAGGGCAATGGCTATAACTATAGCACAGGGCTTGGGATAGACATTCCTCTTTTCAAAGGGTTTTATTACACCTATCAAAAAAAACAGGCGATGGCAGATGTAGAAGTTTCTGCAGCGGAGCTGAAAGAGTTGCAAGATGCTGTTTCTTTGGAGGTGTTGACTTATAGTGAAACGGTTAAAGCCGCCTCCGAGGCCATGCACTTCAGCGAAGAATTTTTCAGCGATTCCTTAAAATCATATGATAACTCGCTGGAGAGTTATAAAGCGGGGCTGATCAACGTTTTTGATTTGCTGCAAACGCAGCGTTATCTCTCCGATGCGCGCAGCAAAAGGGCGCAAGCAAGAACGGCATGGCTTGTCTCGCTCTCTCAACTCGCTTTTGCCATAGGAAGTAGCAAATGAAATACATTTTTATTTTAGCGCTTGGAATTACTCTTGTCGGATGTTCCGAGAAAAAGCAAGTGCAGAACGTACAGCCTCCTGCGGTGCCTGTAAAGATCTCTAGCGTTGAAGTGCGTGATGTGCCTTTATTTATCGAGGCCATTGGCGTTGTGAAGCCTGCGATGACGGCAGATGTGAAACCCCAGGTCAACGGCATGATTAAAGAAGTGCATTTTACCGAAGGGGATTGGGTAGAAGAGGGCGATCTTCTCTATACGCTGGATCACGCTTCTTATGCAATCCGCGTTCTGGAGGCAGAGGCAGGGCGCGATCAAAATTTAGCGTATTGGAACAATGCTCAAAAAAAACTCGATCGGTACAAAAGCCTTCACTCTAAAGATTTGATCGCAAAAGTAGAATGGGATGAGTTGGAAACGCAAGTGGCTCTGTACGCTGCGATGCTCAAAGCGGACGAGGCGCGCCTTGCTGCAGCAAAACTTGACCTAGAGCATTGCAGAATCTTGGCTCCGATCGCAGGACTTGCGGGGAAAAGCGACCTTGATGTTGGGAACATGGCGCAAGGCGAGAGTCTTGTCACCATCACCCAGACCGATCCTCTCTTTGTCGATTTTTTGATCACTCAGCAAGAGCTGCAGAAAGTTGTGAAGCGCTCCTCTTTGATTAAGATCTATGCCGCTGGGAAAGAGGACTATTTGGCCAAGGGTAAGGTCACTTTTATGGATCATGCCATCAACCCCAAGACAGGAATGGTTGCTGTGACCGCGCAATTAAACAAAGCAGATAAACCTCTCTGGCCCGGGCAATCGGTGCGTGTCCAGCTTTATTTTGGAAAAAAGGAGAAGGCTCTCTTGATCCCAATGCGCGCTGTGAAGACCAATCAGCAAGGACCTTATATTTTTTATGTCAAAGAGGACAACACCGTGGAAATCCGCCAGGTGAAGCTGGGACTGGAGGATAAAGGAGCTATTGTCGTGGAAGAGGGACTGGATGAGGCGAGCAAGATTGTCGCAGAAGGCCAGCTTCGCTTGTTTCCTGGATCTAAAGTAGAAGAGGTCAGATGAACTTTTCTCAGCCTTTTATCAAAAGACCCGTAATGACCTACATCGTCATGGCAGCGATTCTGCTGATGGGGCTGATTGCATTCAAAAAACTACCCGTCACCGACCTGCCCAGTGTCGAATATCCCGTGATCATGGTTCAAGCAGGGTATGCAGGAGCAAGTCCTGATGTGATGACCAAGACGGTGACAACACCGCTTGAAAAAGAATTGATCCATATCAACGGCGTGAAACATGTCACTTCTCAAACGGGACGAGGTTTTACCTGGATCACCCTTCTGTTTGAACTTGGCCTCGATCTCGATGAGGCAGCTCAAGATGTGCAGGCAGCCCTCAAACGCGCCGAATTTGTTCTTCCTCGAGATCTCGATTACAGCCCCACGTACAGCAAAGCAAGCGCGCATCAGGATAGTATTATTTACCTCGTTCTGACTTCAAACTCTTCGACACTTGCCGAATTATACGATTGTGCGCACACCCGTGTGGAACAGCGCGTCGCAAGGATTGAAGGCGTGGGTAAAGTCAACGTACACGGATCTCCCTATGCTTTGCGCATTCAGATCAATCCTGACTTGATGGCTGCGCGAGGGCTCACTTTTGAGGAGGTGCGCAGCGCTGTTGCGAATGCCACGATAGACCTGCCTCTTGGGGTGCTTGAAACTTCAGGCCGAAAATTCACTTTGGAAATTCCAGGACAGATCCATTCTGCTGCGGAATTTCGCAATCTTCTTTTAAAAGAGGATGTGCGTTTAAAAGAGATCGCGGACATCTTGGACGGGGTGGAATCGGAAGAAGTATTCCACTATGTTAGCAAATCGCAAGATCAGCTTGCGATGATCCTGAGCGTGGGGAAGCAAAGCGGCGCTAATGCGGTAAAAATTTCTGAAGAGCTCAAAAAGATCATTCCACAAATTGAGGCGGAGCTGCCCCCTTCGATGCACCTCGAACTCTGGTTCGACAAGGCCAGCTGGATCAAAGAGGCGATCCAAGATGTCGAATGGTCCCTCATTCTCTCCTTTGTACTGGTCGTAGCGGTCATTTACTTTTCCTTTCGCCGCTTTCGAGAAACTCTGATCGCAGCGACAGCGCTCCCTCTTTCTGTGATCGGGACGTTTATTCTGATGCATGGACTTGGTTTTAGCATCGATATCCTCTCTTTGCTCGCTTTGACCCTTGCGATGGGATTTGTGATCGACGATGCGATTGTCGTTCTTGAAAATATCTTTCGGCATCGGGAGAAGGGCCTCAGCCCAATGGAAGCTGCTTTAACGGGCTCCAAGGAAATTTGTTTCACCATTCTATCCATGACGATCTCGCTCGTCGCCGTCTTCATTCCTCTTTTATTTATGAAAGATATCACAGGGATGCTCTTTCGCGAATTTAGTGTGACCTTGGCCATTTCCATTCTTGTCTCAGGGTTTGTTGCTCTCACCTTGATCCCCATGCTGTGTAGTAAATTTGGTTCTGTGCATCAAGCAGCACCAAAAGAAAGCAGCTTAGCGATGCGAAAGTTTTATGGGCGGACATTGCATTGGTGTGTCACCCACCGCAAGACAACGCTTGCAGGGGCCTTTGCTTTTGCCGCTTTGGCAGTTGTGTTGTTTCGCTTTCTTCCCATTAATCTTTTCCCGGAAGAGGACAGAGGATTCATCTGGAGCTATGTGCAGATGCCCAGTGGCATGGCGGCTAAAGATGCGGAAGTCTACAGTCAAAAGCTAAACCGTATTGTACAAACCCATCCCGCCGTTGACACCTTTGTCACACTCAACTTCAAAGATTATCTGATTTATTTAATCAGCCTCACAGATACTGAAAAGCGCGCTGCGCAAAAAGAAGTCGTTGCTGAGCTGCAAATGCAGCTTGAGCGCATCCCAGGAACGCAAGCCTTTATGCGAGGAATGCAGCTCATCTCCAACCAAGGCGGCGGTTTTTCCCGCAACACGTATCAGTTTGATTTGAAAGGTTCTAATATCGATGAAGTGCGCGCTGCAGCAGAAGCCCTCAAACGCAAGCTGATGGATCATCCTGCCTTCGTTAACCCAGATCTTAGTATCAAGGCAGACGATCCCAAATTGGAAGTGAACGTTCTAGAAAACCAAATCGAGAAATTGGGACTCACTCGCCAGATGGTCCAAACACTGCTCCAAAATATCTATTCGGGCGGCAGTATTGGCAAGATCCAAAGAGGGGGAGAAGAATACCGCGTCTATCTAGAGCTTGAGCCAAGGTTCAAAAAAAATACGGCAGCCATGGCTAATCTCCACCTCAAAACACCCAGCGGAGCCTCGGTACCCCTAAAATCGATCGCGACATGGCAAGAAAGCGTGGGCCTGCAAACAATTGAGCATCTTGACCTGCTCTCTTCCATTTCCTTGTTCTTTGGCATAGCTCCAGATGCCTCCGTCATCGACACACTTGACATTGTCAAAAAAAATGCTGCTGAAATTCTTCCTTCTTCTGTGTCCGGCAAGCTAGAGGGACTGGCCGCTATGGAGGATGAAACAAGCTCTGACACCATTTTACTCCTTGTTCTTGCCGTAGTAGCGATGTATGCGGTTTTGAGCATTCTCTATGAAAGTTTTATCCATCCTTTGACGATCCTTTCTTCGCTGCCATTTGCATGTTTGGGAGGAATTTTGACATTGCTCGCATTCCGCGAACCCTTATCGCTTTACAGCATGGTTGGTTTTTTGCTGTTGATTGGCATCGTGAAAAAAAATGGGATCATGATGGTCGATTGCGCCCTAGAGATCCAGCGTCAGCAAAATCTTCCTCCTCTAGCAGCAGTTCAGGAGGCATGTCTCATTCGCTTCCGCCCCATCATGATGACAACAGTCGCTGCTGTCATGGGAGCGCTTCCCATCGCGATCGGCATTGGAGCCGGTTCAGAAACCCGCCGAGGTTTAGGGTTAGTGATTGCTGGTGGATTGATCTTTTCGCAGTTTTTAACGCTCTATATCACGCCGATTATCTACCTCTATCTCGAAAAATGGAGAAGGAAAAAGAGAAGATAATAGGATATTAGGATGGTCAGGATAAAAATTCACTTTTTAAGTGAAATCTCGATCCTGTTCATCCTAACATCCTGTTATTTTTTCTTTACTCGCTACTCATTCTCGGGAAGCTTGACCATGTCGAGTCCTTCGTCGAACTCTTCTTTCAGCACACGAATACGGGCGCTGTCTTTGAAGAGCCATTCTTGATGTTCTGTGACTGCTTTGTACTGGTCACTAGTATCGATGATTTGAGGACGGACGAAGATGATAATGTTTTGTTTTTGATCCGATCTGTCATTTTCGCTGAATATCGCACCGATGACAGGCAAGCCTCCAAGACAGGGTATAGCTGTGCGATAATGTTGCTTTTGATCGTTGATCATCCCGCTCAAGGCAACAAAGTGGTTGCTTGGCATGTTGACGCGGGTTTCCATATGGGTATGGTTTGTGGTGATCCCCGTCAACTGTGTATTATTGAGTTGGGTATTCGAGCCTGGAGTAAGTGAAGAGATATCTTGAACAATATCCAGCGTTACGGAATCTCCATCGCCTAAGATGGGAGTAATCGTTAGGCTGACGCCAATATCTCGGTATTCGATGTTGGAATTCTGGACTGTAGCATTTTGCCCTGTATTTGTTACGACGGAGCCAGCGTAAGGGATGTTTTGTCCAACAAAAACAGTGGATTGACGGTTGTCCTGAGTGATGATTTTGGGATTGAGGATAACCGTTGTATCTTGATCGGTCTGAAGGGCATTTAGCAATGAGCCCAACGAGATAAAAGATTTCCCTTTGTGCATGATGATATCGCCGATGACACCTAAATCAAAACCGGTTGAAAACGGAATCGTGGTATTGTTAGGCGTCGATGTCGTATTGATCCCTTGCAATTTGCTGGGGAATAATGCGGCAGGAGATCCGCCGGGCGCAATAGCGCTGGGAGGAGTTGGGAAATTTCCGGTTTGCAAGACTGTTTTATTGAAATACTGAACTTGGCCTCCCCATTGCAGGCCGAAGTTTTGCACATTGACGAGATTCGTCTGAATGACCAGCACTTCTATAAAGACCTGGCGCAGCGGTCTATCCAGGTTTTGAATCAAGTCTTTGAGCTTGACCAGAACTTCCTGAGAACCTGAGCAGAGGAGGGAGTTGGTTACTTGGATCCATTGCAAAGAATGGATCGCATCGACAAGGGAGGCTGGAGCGGCAGCTCCCTTGCCGAGGCTTGTAGCTACTTGCTGTAGAGCTTGCTGGATGTCATTGCCGGGATGGAACTGCAATTTGTAGACCAAAAAGCTTGTATTTTCAATCGATTCGATTGAGGGGAGTGCATTTTCTTTGCCTGGAACATCGAATTTGACAAGTAATTGCTGGACTTTGTCAATGGACTTTTGATCGCCAGAGATGAGAAGAGAGCGGGTTCTTTCAATCCATCTCAAATTTTCAATCGTGTCAAAAAGCCCTGCATCTGAAACTCCTGATGACATCAGATTGTCCATGAAGTTGCAGAGGATCGAAATGAGCTCTTCTCCAGAGACGTTTTTGGGATTGTAGATGATGAAATTCGCAGCTACACGCTCACCGTGAGCGATTCCCTCTATGCCTGTATCGAATTTTTTAACGAGCTGGTCCACTTTTTCAAGAGCGCTGGAGGGTCCTGTGAAAAGAAGAGAGTTTGTCTCTTTGATCCATTTGACGCTATTGATGGCTTCTGCGAGCTGTTGATCAGCGATGTTGGATTGTTTTAAATCGGAAGCAAAACTTTTCAGGGAAGCGATGAGTTTTTCAGGGCTGGCAGATTGCACTTTATAGAGAAAGAAAGTGACATTGCCAACATTTTGGATGGCGCCGAGCGCAGCGCTGGTATCGACTGTGTTGATCAAATTTTGTACTTTGTCCAAGCCCTGTTGAGAGCCAGTGAAAAGCAGGGCATTTGTCTCGGGGACAAAGCGCATGGTGCTTAAGACGGCAAAAAGCTGAGGATCTTGAAGGTTTGATTTTTGCAGATCTTCAGCGAGTGCAGTGAGTGCAGACTGAAGCTGAGCGGTAGGAAGATACTTTGGCTTATAGATTAAGAAGGATGCTCCACCAGGTGCAACCCCAGACATGGAACTCAAATCAAAGTCCGCGATTAAGGTCTTGAGCTGCTCGATCAGTTCATTTGTTCCGCTGAGCAGCAAAGAATTGTTGGCAGGGATGCATTGGATGCGTTCAATAGCCGTTAAGAGATTTTCCCTTTGCAGAGAAGGAGGTAGTTTTTGTGCGAGGTTGAGGAGCTCGTCGACCACTAATTTGCAAGGAGCGTTTTGAAGTTTATAGAGGAAAAACCCTTTCGAGCTGATAAGTGGAGATTGGGCCGTGTCAAAAGCTGCAAATAATCCCTTGAGGCGATCAATGGTAAACTCATCAGAAATCACCAAAAAAGTTTGCGTATCTTCATTCCATTGCATGACCCGGATAGCATCGACTAGATTTAGATCCGCCTGTGTTTTTGATTTTTCTAAAGAGGGAACAAGTTCATGAAATGCGCTGAGAAGTTGATCTTGGGAAGTGAATTTGGGTTTGTAAACGAAGACTTGGCTCGCCATCCCTGCGCGCGTTGCTAAAATCGCCTTCGTGGGGATATCGAGGTCTTCCATGGTAATCATGGCTCTTTCGATCAGACTGGGCGTTGACACGATGTAAACGGAATTTGTGTCATTTTGAGGGACAAAAATGAGAGGATTGCCCTCGGCAAAAGGTTTTAAGATTTGTTCTGTAAGGGTGATTAGATCGCGCGGAGAAATATTTTTGACGATATATGTTTCGACATCAAGAGGGCTGTGAGGAGCATCAAGGCTGAGCAGCAAAGTAGCGATCTGTTCCACATTTGTCGTGATATCGGTGACGATCAGCTGTCTGGTCTCTGGAGACATCTCGATGAGAGCTCCTTGAGAGGTCATTGGGCGGATAATGCCGGCAATCGTGGTGATGTTGGCGTTTTTAATTCTAAATACCTGCGTAATCAGCGCTGCATTGCCCGCATGCGATTCAGGCAGATCGGAAGAGACGATAGGCGGTATTTGATTGACGTTTGTGCTTTTGGTGATCAGCACATTGCCGTCTTGCTCCAAAAGAATGAGGCCATGAGTGCGCAAAACTTGAGAAAGCACTGACATCATGCTTTTGGCAGTCACCGCTTCTTCTGAAACCACAGTGACAGCAAACTGAAGGTCAGCCTCTTCAAAAATGAAATTTAAATTCGTGATCTTGCTAGCAAAACGGATCAGCTCGAGCATCGAAACGTTGTTAAAATTGACAGTGTAAGTATCTTTTTCGACTCTAGCATCAGGCTGGATGCTTGCCTCTATCTCCTCATCTTCTATATCTGCTGTATAAGCGAGGGGAGAGTAAATGAGCGAAATGTAGGACGCACAGAGGGCGAATTTGTACCAGTAGCGCTTCCGAAATTCTTTCATAGCCTAAAAGACCTCAGTATTATTATGCTTAAAACCGTTCGTCGAGGACAGAGAAATGACTTTAGAGGTTTTCCTTAGCGTTTTAAAAAAATTGCTTATCAAGGCTTCGCTGCCTAAAATTAAAATGTGATGTTACGAATCCTAAAATACTATTTGGATTATTGTAAAGAACCGATCTCAATGGAGTTGCACCCTATGGACAGCAAGATGGAATACGGAAAAGATGCACAGGGAAGAGACGTGCTTCTTAAAGATGGAAAGTATCAAGTGATGATGCAGTGGGAAAAACCCTATATGGAAGCTTGCATTGATGCACTTAAACCCTTTGGCGATGTGCTAGAGATTGGATTTGGGCTTGGGTATTCTGCAAATAGAATTCAGATGTTTCATCCCAAAAGCCACACCATCATCGAATTCCACCCCGAAGTGGCAAAACACGCAAGAGAGTGGGCAAAGCAGCATCCTAACGTCACCATTATCGAAGACACTTGGCAAAGTGCGCTAACGAAGCTGGGCCATTTTGATGCGATTTTTTTTGATGATTATCCTTTGCAAAGTGAGCAAGAGATGCAAACGATGCAAGAGGAAAGCAAACAATCTCATG
>JAHFTO010000039.1 GCA_023269355.1 Chlamydiota bacterium
CGCTTTGAATATCTTCATTTCATCCTAAGAGGAGCCAAAACTCCTTTTTCTGGGATTTGTTTAGAAAGCAACTCCCCACATCCAATGTGTTCTGTGGGAGTTTGTTTGCCAGGCGATGATGTCATTAATAAGACAGTGCTTGAGCAGATGGATGCCCTGTTTGCAGATCTTCAAGAGAAAGAAACGCATTTCCGCGTCGTACCTGAAGAGAAATTGACCGAAGGGTGGGATGGACTGGACCAGTTGATTGTTTTTTCCTCTGCCCTAGGGCCGCGCGGAAAGCGCAAGCTGCTCGGATTTATCGCTGCTGGAGGAACCGTTTCCACAGTTGGCGATGCGATTGGTCTTCCAGAAGAAGAATTATTGAGTTTATAACTTTTTCAGCTCGTTTAGGTTTTTGAAGAGAGGCCGCCCGGGTTGCGTCTCTTCTAAAATGTGGCGGATAAGATGCTCTGTCAAAGAATTGACGATCACAGGTTGGAATTGGATCTCTTCCTGAGACGATGCTCGTAAAAGAGAAAGCGCTTCCGAAAGGCGCATCGATTGAGGCTTTTTCTGCTCATCCAAATAGAGCAGCATCGTATTTTCCAGATAATGTTTTAATGTATAGAGAGCCAGGTAATGTTCATTCGAGCGCACCTTGGATGCAAATTGGCTTAAGTCTTGCAGTCTATCTAAGATGTGTTTTGCGTCATTTTCTTCAGATGAAGACTTGTTGTGGCAGATTTCCAGCAGGCGTTCAACGCACGCTTTGATTTCTTGATGAAAGAGACTGTAAATAGGGGATCGATTGTTCATGGCAGGCCTCGCATATAGAATGCGTATGGCACAGGATGGCGATTTGGGCAAGAAAAACTAATCGGAGCAGAGGGATTTGAACCCCCGACCCACTGCTCCCAAAGCAGTTGCGCTAGCCAAACTGCGCTATGCTCCGATTAGAGTTCGAGATCTTAGCTTATCGGAGCATTTAGCTGCAATGTTTCAAATTTATTCTACACTTTTTGCTTAGGAAGTATAGGAGTAGACGCCGGAATCGCCTCCTGCTTCCAACTTCCCTAAAGTTAAGAAGCCGCTCGCAAAGCCTTCCTTAGCCTCAGTAGGAACTGCGCTCGCTGCACCCTCATGTCCTGTGGAGTCTGTATATGCACCCACATAAATATCGCCAAAGACATCATTTTCATGTCCAGTCTGTCTGATCCCACTCGCTGCGATTGTTGCAGCTATGGGATCGAAAAATTGCATGCCGAAGTTCGGATTGGGGATGGGTGGGGGATTGGGTCCTCCAAAGGCAGTATGATAGGTTCCTTTAAAGGTGTCCTGGCAAAGCGGCGCTTCATCAATCCCTTGATCATGCAGCTTTTTATATTCATTATACATAGCATCCATGCCTGTTGGGCCTTTATATTCACTAGGTAATAAGTCAACGGCTTTCTTAATGTCATCCCAGCTCAGAGATGGAACCCAATTCCCATTCTCCATTTTATGATTGGCGAAAAGATATTGTAGCCTGTTGTCACCCTTAGCGCTCAGGTCATGGGCAATCTCAAATAGCCTGTTAGTCAAGACCTGGTCGCTTTTGGCTCCCAAGGTATTGGTAGAGACTGCAACAGAAATGTCCCTTGCGAGGTTAGCTGCAACTTTCATTTCACCATATACCTGCTTTAGGGGCTTACGATCTAATGTTTTGCCGCCGTTTGCCGGATCGTAGCAAATGTTTTGGATGGCCTCATCGCTGAGACAAGGGACATAGTTCCCTTCCGAGTCTTTAGTACCGTTTTTTAGAATGCCCTGTTCGTATAACTTATTGGTCACACTTTGCACATCATACATGCCCCAACCCTTGCTGCCATTTCCAGCTAATAGGTCTTTGGTGTTATCGGGCATTGTCATTGTAAGCTTATTCACTCCACCAGGAGTCGGAGGTTCTTTTGTAAACTCTATAATACGTTTATCGCGATCAATAACTGTTGCCTTCCAAAGCCCTTTTCCATCGTCGATAAAATTGCCAGATTTAGGTGGCACTTCTATACGAGAATCATTGGTGCGGATCATAAGAGGCGTCTTGGAATACTTATCAAAAAAAGCGTCCATCCAGGATTTCCCTGGTGGTTGCAAGAAATAGTTCTGAGGAAAGATGTTTTGCCCAGCTGCATCCATTATAGAAAGAATGGTGTTGCCCTTAACTAAATCAAACCAGGGCTTCCCGAGATCTTTGAGTCTCTTTGTGAGTTTAGCGATCACATCTTGTGTCAGTCCGCCCTGGTGCAGCGATCCATCATTTCTCTTTACGCCAACGAGCACAGGCAGATTCACGCTGTCGACAGCTGTGGCGTTGAAGAATATCATATCCTTACTAACCGTATATTCCGATTTTTCCCAGCGGATGGAGTTATTGAAATCTCCTTTAAGGTGGGCATCAGGATGGATAATGCCGCCTTGACCGTCAGTTTTGAAGCTTAATGGCTGACCGATGGAAGTGTAGAGTCTTCCCCCATCTCCTGCGGGAATGTAGAAGTTTGCTCCTTTGCCATCCGCAGAGCGATTAAAATAGGAAAGCGCATAGGAGTATTGCGAGGGGTCTTTCACGTCTTTTGCAGGGATATATTCAAACGTTCCATCGCGGTTGAACTTAACGAAACATTGTTGTCCCTTATAAGGTCCTGAATTGGGTATTAGGACGACCTGAACGAATACTTGTGAATCGGGTAGGCCGCTATTATTGATATAGGTGAACAAAGCAGATCCATACGGCCCGATCTTTGGTGGGGGTGGGGTATTAGAGGGTTGATTGCCAGAGAGCTCTAGGACAAGCGATTTGTCTGCAGCTGAAGCGCCCGCTAGTAATGTGCTTTGGTTCGCTTGTACATAAGCCTTAAAGCCCGCAAAATTATCTGGGAATTGAGCAAGGGCTTCCCGAATTTTTGCGCCAAGGGCTTCGGGGAGTTTGTACGATTGGATATAGGCGTTTTCCATAGCCGTAGGAATAGGAAACGTGATTTTCACTCCGGCCAGCATTGTGGCAATCGTTCTAAAGTGTTTGGGATCGATCCCAAATTTGATGAAGATGTCTTGAGCCCCTTTCTCATTTAAGAATTTGTTCACAGCATTGCGAATTTCATCATCCGTCATTCCAGGTTTGACGATGCTCATCAACGCTTGAGCAAATAGTTTTTCCTGAGGGGTTCTGCCTGGAGCATTCATCCAATCCTTAATGCCCGGCTGACCGCCTTGAACTATCCCGTCCCCGGGACCATTCAGAAAATTCCGTATTCGATCATCTATTGGAGGGTAGAAACCCGCTTCCTGCTTAATGTAATTTACTAGCTGGGTCAGCTGCGGCTCTGTAAATCCCCGGCTTTTTAAGATGTACAACATGTTTTCGCTTGGGTTGGAAAACATGGCATCAATCTTTTTTTGCTCGCCCTGTTTCCACAAAAGAAGTTGAGCCGGAGTCATGTTTTTGATGTTGCCAGCTAGATTTTTAAGGTAAAGCTCTCTGTAGCTATTTGGCCCCTTCATCATGATGTCTAAAAGATCTTTGATCTTCTGAAGAGTCGCATCGTCCGGCTTTGGTATCGTGGTTGGAGTTACAACAGGTGTGACAGGTATAATAGGCTGCAAGGGTTGTACATCGGGCTTAAAGCCTACAAGCTCTTTAATGCGTGTCTGGAGATCCGTCGAAAGCGTGTTGAATCTTGGATCGGGAATGATTTTATCTTTGACGAATGCTGAAAAAGCGGCGAAATCTTTGGAAGTATTTAGGGCTGCTAAAAACGACTTGGAAAAGGGTTCTGGAAGTTGGTAGGCCAATATGTACCCCTTATCCATATCCGTCGGTGTCGGAAATTGTAGTGTCACGCCCGACAACGCTGCTGAGAGGGATGGGAAATTCTTCGGATCGATCCCGAAGTTGCGGAAGATGCTATCAACTCCTTGACCGTTTAAGAACTTATTCAAAGCGTCCTGAATTTTTTCCTTAGTCATTCCGGATTGGATCAAATTAAGCATTGCGTTCGCAAAATCTTTTTCCTTGGGCGTTCTGCTCGGATCATCTCTCCACGCGATTAGAGCTTGTTTGAAAGTAGCGCTTGGATCGCTGTCCACTTTCTGCAGTCCTGCAGCTTCCTTGATATGGTTAAAAATGGCAGCTATTTCTTTGGGATCTTTAATGCCCAGTGAGTTCAATATCTTTGTAAAATCTCCATCGGGAATTTTGAAGTGATTGTCGATCACAGATGTGGGTGCTTTGTTGCTTATGTCCATTTTTAGGATCGTGATCATATTGGCGATATTGCCTTCCAGCCCAGGATATTGCTTAATGAGAGCATCGATGGAAAGAGTCTCAACAGGCTGTACATCGGGTTTGTAACCTGCTTTTTCCTTGATGTTGCCGAAAATGGCAGCAATTTCTTTGGGATCTTTGATCCCTAAAGAGTTCAATATTTTTGTAAAATCCCCATCGGGTACTTTGAAGTGATTGTTAATCACATCTGCAGGCGCTTTGTTGTTGATATCCATTTTTAGGATGTTGATCAAATTGGTCAAATTGCCTTCCAGCCCAGGATATTTCTTGATGAGATCCTCGATTTTCAAAGGAGGTTTGGGTTGCAATGAGGAGGCTAATTCTTTCATTACTGCAAATAATGAGGGGAGTTGCGGCTGCGTGGATGTCTGTTCGTGAGAAGTTTCTTCAATGCCGCCTCCTTTTTTGATCATCTCAAAAATACCGGCTAGATCTTCTGGTTTTTTAATTCCGAATCCTTCCAGCGTCTTTTCAAAATATCCACCCTGTTCAAATCTCTGATTTGCAGTATGGGTATCATGATTTTTGAGATCCTGTTTGATCATATTGATGAAATTACCAATGGTTTGTGCCAGACCAGGGGTGTGGCGAATGGCTTCCTCCAACCCAGGATGCTTGCTAAGAATAGAGTGAAGAACAGTAGGATCAATGCCAGAGATATTCAACGGTTGATCACCGGGACCTCCCATTCCTAAGTGTGGATTAAAATCAACTCCCATGGTTAACCTCGCTGCAACTATTTGGTAAGTTTTTAATTTTGTGTATAACATTTAATCTACAATGTCAATATGCGATCGAAATTTCTTGTAGGGATGTTGGGATTTATGCGATCCTGGAGAACTAGAGGGTGTTAATAATCTCTGAGGAATATGACTTCATTTCGACATTTAAAATCGGTCATTCGCTTAAATGAACTCGCGGAAGATCCCCAAGATTTAACTGAAGAAGGTGCTGTTACCCAAAAGCGTATCGACGCCATGATTGCAGGAGCCCTTGGCTTCCAATTGTTTTATGCCATGGAGCGCGTCTCTGACCTCACGATGACAGCGCTTTGCGAGCTTGCCGAAGAAACGACGGCTGTGAAAAAGATGGCTAGCATGCAAGCTGGAGAGGTTGTCAATTTTATCGAAGGGTATGAGAGCGAAAATCGTCCTGCTCTTCACACGGCGATGCGTGATTTTTTCGAACAGCGCAGCACTTCCGAAAAAGCCCATGAGGTGACAGAGCTTGCTTACAAAGAATGTGAAAAGCTGCGCGCCTTTTTAAATGAGATTGAAGGCAAAGGGCATTTTACAGATATGGTCCAGATCGGCATCGGCGGATCGGAACTGGGGCCAAAAGCTGTCTACATGGCCTTAGAAGCCTTCCACAAATCAGACCGCAGAGTGCATTTTCTTTCCAACGTCGATCCTGATGACGGCGCGGATATTTTTCAAAAGGTCGATTTAGAAAAGACACTTGTTGTCGTCGTTTCTAAGTCTGGAAGTACTTTGGAAACGCTGACCAATGAGCAGTTTGCCAGAGAAAAGTTCAAAAAAGCAGGCCTTAATCCCAAAAATCACTTTTTAGCTGTGACAGGGCAGGGGAGTCCCATGGACGATCCTTCCCAATACGCAGCTTCCTTTTACATTTGGGATTACATCGGCGGAAGGTATTCCGCGACATCGATGGTTGGCGGAGTCATTTTAGCTTTTGCGTTGGGCATGGACCGCTTCCTTGAATTTTTACGGGGAGCAAGCGCGATGGACAAGGTCGCTCTGCGCACAGATCTCAAGACGAACCTTCCACTGCTCTCTGCTCTACTGGGAGTATGGAACCGCAATTTCCTCGCCCTTCCCACAGTGGCGATCATTCCTTATTCACGAGCGCTTTCTCGCTTCCCTGCGCATTTGCAGCAGCTCGACATGGAGTCCAACGGCAAACAGATCGATCGCAAAGGAAAACGTGTCGATTTTGACACCGGCCCGATCATTTGGGGAGAGCCGGGCACCAACGGACAGCATTCTTTCTATCAGTCAATCCATCAAGGAACCACGATTGTTCCGATCGAGTTTATCGGCTTTAAAGAGAGCCAATATCGAGATGATATCATTTTTCAGGGGACAACCTGCCAAGAGAAACTGCTTTCTAATCTGATCGCCCAATCGATCGCATTAGCCCTTGGACAAAAGAGCGACAACCCCAATAAGAATTTTCCAGGCAATCGCCCGAACCGAATTCTTTTTGGACAGCGTCTCGATCCTTATGCGATGGGCGCTATTTTAGCGTATTATGAGCACAAAGTGGCTTTCCAGGGATTCCTCTGGAACATCAATTCCTTCGATCAAGAAGGAGTGCAACTGGGCAAACAACTCGCGCTTAAAATGATCGATCAGTTCGCAGCTGCAAGACAGAACAAGCCAATAGATCCAAAGAGCTTCCCTCTGGGGTCTGCTTATCTGAAGCATATTCGGGAATCTTAAGTCTGCCTGAGCTGCTACTCAGAAATCGAAATAAATACTTCACATTCCTTTGCTTCTTTACCCTGTTCTTTATAGATTTAAATGTCTAATTATCAGTTTGTTGAGACTTGGTTTTTGTTTGTTTAAAATTATGTATTATAATGCTTTTGTTAAACTATTTATTTATGTATAATTATTAATATTATGCAACAGCGATAGAGTCTGATTTAGATTCGTGTTTTTTAATAATTATAAAAATAAAAGAGGTTTTAAATGGCATATTCCATTTTATCAAGTTTTAACCAAGGGTTGGATCGCAGCATTAACGGTCAATTGGGTGTTTTTGTTCCAGCACTTCAAAATGATCCGGTGGTTTTAACAACGATGAAGGTTGTCAGCATTGGGGGTTCCCTTATATTCGAGATTGGTGGTGGAGTTGTTTTGGGAACTTATCCTTCGTTAGCTGTGCTTGGCACCATGAGTGTTGCATTTGGATCCATAGGAATAGCAGGCGTTGCAGCAGCTGGAATTTATGGAGCCTATCTGAACGCTTACTACCCAATCGGGGCAGTAATTCCATTGCTTCCTGTAGTAGCATTAGGAGCTCCTGTACCTATTCCTCCTCCTATTCAGAATGCCGCAGCTCCTACTCGTCTTCCAGTTTGAGTTACTTTTTCTATGCGGTTTTGTTTAAAATCGCATTATTTTTAAATAATCATAAATAATAGAGGTTTTATATGGCATATTCCATTTTATCAAGTTTTAACCAAGGGCTGGATCGTGTGATCAACAATATAGGCCTAGGGCATCATATGAGTCCACGGACCTTAACAATCATGAAGGCTACCTCTTTTGCAAGTGGTCTCATTATGGAGATTGGTGGGGCTGTATTGTTGAAAGAATATCCGTTAGCGCCAAATAGTTCTCAACTTTGCGTGCTTGGCCTCTCTCTGTGTGTATTTGGAGGTGCAGATTTAGCAGTCCTTGTTGCAGCTGGAGCTTTAGGAGCCTATTTGAACTATTTGGATACACTCCCAGGGGCAGTTGCGTTGCTTCCTGGAGCAGTACTAATAGCTCCGGTACCGTTTGCTCCCAATCCTTCCAGAGCTCCTAATCATCTTCCAGATTGAGTTAATTTTTCTATGCGGTTTTGTTTAAAATCGCATTATTTTTTAAATAATCATAAATAATAGAGGTTTTATATGGCACTTGGAATTTTGACAAATACAGCTCGAGGGTTGGATCAAGGTCTTAATCGTGTGTTCAATGCAGGCTTGGGCTATTTTGCCCCAGCATATCAAAATAATCGAATGGTCTTAACAGGATTGAAGGTCGTCCTAATTGGGGGTTCTCTTATGCTTGGGATTAGTGGTGGTCTTTCACAAGTTGGTGTTGATTATCTCTGCAAAGAAATTGATGTTAGATTTTGCTCAGTTGAAGGAGCCAGAGAAGCTATTTTGGCAGGAGCTACTGGATTAGCATTTACAGCAGCATTAGGAACTATTGGAGCCTATTTGAACTATTATTACCCATCTGCTCCTGTCGCTTCTGGCGCTGGATTTTCTCTTCCTTATTGAATAAATAACAGGATGTAAAGATGGTCAGGATAATTATTATCCTGAGCATCTTTACATCCTGTTATTTATTTTTTCTTTTAAAACAGATAAATCACTGCGGCACCCGTAAAGGTCAAATAGACCGGTACCCGGACTATTTTCTGCCCATACAACGCATGCAAAAGATTAAGTAGGGTGAGCAAGATCAATCCCGGATAGACGACTTGCAAAATAGGTCCCAAAAAGGCAGCAATCCCTTCAAATCCTAAATTCGCAAAGATTCCTGTGAGACCTACAGTCAAGAATAAGGCAAGAACAGGATGCATCTTTCCTTTGCAGAGATCCTTCTGCAAATAATCCGCAAAAATAGAAGTCAATGTCATCGCTGTTGTTAAGCAGGCTGTTAATACTGCAACAGCTGCGATACAACCTCCAATCGGCCCAAGGACTTGATGAGCAATGGCGCTGATCATTTGCTGTGGAGGGCAATTGCCCAAGTTCCAACCGTGATAAGCTGAAATGAAGCATAGTCCTACATATGTTAAAAACAAAAGTGCAGCAGCAATCGCGCTGGAGAGGAACATTTTCCTTAAGTCGTGCTCATGACCTGGCTTTCCTTTATTTTTTTGAAAATGGGGCAAAACAACCGTTGCGAACAAAAAGGCCGCAATGAGGTCCATTGTATTATAACCACCCAATAACCCTTGGAAAAAACTGCTTTGCGCAGAAGGAACATCCGAGTTCATCGCAGTTCCGCTGAATAGCCCTACAGCGATTAAAGCAAACAAGGAAAGCAGAAGGATAGGAGTAAAAATGCCTCCTAAATAGGCCACGAGTCGCTGCCTTTGAAAGCTGCAGGCAAAAATAATAACTCCCGCTAAAACGGTGAACGCTCCCAAAGGAATCTCAAATAAATATGGCTTTGCAATCGCATGCATGAGCGTGATAAGGCGAGGGATAACTCCGAGTGGCCCTAAAATGAGCTGCAGAAGCAAAAGCAATAGGATCCCTGGCTGTTTTCCGATGCGGCTAAAGAAACGGCTGTAATCCGCTTGGAAAAGAAGCATCGCAATTAAGCCTAAAAAGGGGACCACAACAGCGGTAATACCCAGACCGGTGACAGCGTACCAGACATTGGATCCCACATCTTTTCCAATGAGAAGAGGGAAAATTAAATTTCCCGCTCCAAAAAACATAGAAAAAAGTGCAAGACCTGTCGTTAATAAGCCCGATTGTTTTAGTGTCTGTTTTGGCAATGCCTCTTGTTGTGTTAACATAAATCACCTTAGTTAACACTTCTGGCCCATCTTAGGCTTTTGATCTCTGAATCTTTGGAGGGAAAAAGTTTGGGTGGGCAAGAAGTGCTGATTTTAATTGCGCATAAGCGCGACCACCGTCACTTGCCCGAATCGGGTAAGTGAAGAATCTAAACAATAAGATGTCGATTCATAACGATGGTTCATCATAGCACCCTGCCACATTGGCTGGATTATAATCAGAGTTTACACAATCTTAAAATTATCTAACAAGGATTTTTCTTTGGAAAAACGTATGAAATTTTTTAACCGCTGAGAATAAGTCCATTTTCTATGGTCAAAATGTGAGGAGAAGCCCCTTCCAAAAAGTCATTTTGCATAGCGAGGGGAGAAGTTAAAAAAACTTGATTGAATTTTGGCAGGTGAGCTTTGAGCTGTATCTGTCTTTCTTTGTCCAGTTGGATCCCAAAATCATCGATGCCAAGTAGAGGTGGTGCGCCTGCTGCATGCGCCATCTGGCCCCACTCGGCAAAGCGCAAAGCGGAGATGCAAGAGCGCTTCTGCCCCTCGCTAGAAAAGGTTTTGGCTGGCTTATCCGTCAAATGAATGCATAAATCATCGCGGTGCGGTCCCAATTGGGTCGAGCCGAGCAACATGTCGCGAGGGCGGTTTCTTTGCCACATTTTCTGAAAATGGGCTACCAGCTCTTGTTCATTTTGAGGAATGGGAAGAGAGGATTGGTAATGGATATCGATCGCATCTTTGCCTCTAGATAGAATTCTCATCCACTCTGCTGTAGGCAATTTTAGCGCAGCAATGGCCTGCCTTCTTTTGAGGACAAGATAACTTGCAGATGCCGCCATTGTCTGTTCCCAGGCTCCAATAGCAGACTCGCTTTTTGAGCGAAGCAGGTGGTTGCGCTGTTTCATTGCTTTAAAGTAGCGAGCTAGGTGATGCACGTAAAGGGGATCTGTCTGTGCGATGTGAATATCTAAAAAGCGGCGGCGCTCACTGGGATTTCCGCTAACAAGAGAAAGATCGTCAGGAGAGAGAAGGGTCGATGGAAGAATCCCCAGCAGCGAAGTGAGAGTGGGATGAGCCGTTTCGTTGTATTGGACTTTTCGAGCGTTCTCATCGTAATAAATTTTCAGGGATTGGGTGATTCCATCTTTGTAAAATTCTGCTTCCAGATAGAAAAAATGCTCCCCAAAAGAGATCAGATCGGAGAGGCTGCTTGCGCGAAAAGATCTACCAGTGCTTAAGAAATGGACCGCCTCGAGCAGATTGGTTTTTCCTTGCCCGTTTTCCCCCTGGATCAAATTGATGAAAGGGGAAAACGTCACCTCTGCATGAGAGTAATTGCGAAAGTTTCTGAGTAAAAGACGTTTTAAATACACTATTCCAATCGCATGGGCATGATGACAAATTGTGCTGTGGAAGAGTCGGTGATCAGGCCAGGGTTGTAAGAATCTGTAATATTAAACTTCACCGTCTCATCTTTGCTGTGGCGGAGGAAATCGAGGAAAAAGACGGGGTTGAAAGCGATCTCCAGCTTTTCACCGGCGTAGTTGACGGGCATGTTTACTTTACCCTCGCCAAATTCGCCAGAGGTTGCAGAAAGGTGCAGCTCGCCCGTTGTGAAGGAAAAGCGTACCGAACTGCTGTTATCTTGCGTAAAGAGAGAGACCTGACGGAGCAAGGACATCAATTCTTCGCGATGCAAGGAGATAAACTGTTCTTTTTCTTTAGGGATAATGCGGCTTACATCGGGGAACTGACCCGAGAGGAGCTTGCTTATCAATGTGGTCGCTTTAAGCTCGATCGCAATTTTGTCAGCCATGAGCGTGATTTTTGCAGGTTCTTCTTCTTTGACATCGAGCATGCGCACGACCTCTTCGACAGCTTTGAGAGGGACGATGTGCGCGCCATTGAATTCAGGAGGAAGGTCGACAGAGCAGTGGATTTTTGCAAGGCGTTTTCCATCTGTGCCAATGAATGTGGCCATTTGATTAGTATTTTGGAGTAAAATGCCGTTGAGCACTTGTCTGCTGTCATCGCGCGCTGCGGCAAAAGAAGAACGTGAGAGCAGTTCTTTAAGTGCTGTTGAGGCTAGAGAAAACTGAGTTCCCTCAGAAAGGTCGGGAAGGGAGGGGAACTCGCTTTTATGCATACCGTGGACTTTGAAGTGAGAGGTCCCTGCGTTTACTGTCGCAATTTCTGGAGAGATCGCATGGATCTCCACCTGAGGAGCAGTAAGCTCTCGCACGAGTTGGAAAAATTTGCGCGCCGGCAATGTAATGGCACCTTCTTCGATCACTTTTGCTGGAGCATAGGCACGCATGCTGACTGTAAGATCGGTGGCGCTAATGATCAGTTGATCATCGATGGCTTCGATGAGAACGTTGGCTAAAATAGGGATAGCGGGTTTGGAGGGGACGACATTTTGAATTTTGCTGATAAGAGCGACGAGTTCTTGGCGTGAAATGATCACTTTCATGGGTATAGGCCTCCAAAGATTATCCGGTATTTTTGAGATGATAGCTGATTGGGAGAAATCAGTCTAGAGAGTCTAAGAGGGTGTAGCAACACCCTCTCATATTTTAAACAAAATCAGTTGCGCGTACGGAGCCAAGCTCCACTCCAGCTCGAAAGGCAGCCGATCTGGCGACTTTTTCTGAGACGATCAGATCATTGAAAAGAACGTTCGCTACTGCATCGGCAGTAGACCAACCAATGGAAAAAGCGCTGCTGCGAAACCAATTGTCGATAGTTCTAGAGGTGTCTGAGTTACCTGATAAGCAGGATGCAAACATTTTGGCAACCAAAGCGATCGCTGTCTCCACAATAGAAAATGGAATGACTAAGAGATAGCCAATTTCGGCAAATCCCACTTGAATACAATTTGCGCTGTGTCTTTGGTCAGGGGGGAGATGGTACCAATTCCGCTCATTGCCGTTGGGATTTCTAAAAGCTGTGATGCAGCTGATCATTTGACTAGAAATGCTGGGCATAATCCTCCAAAAGTTAAAGGTGGTAAGAATGATATCTCTTTAGGGAAAAAGAGCAAGAGCTAAGAACGCTCTTTCATGGCTCTGTCGATATCGCGCTTGTGCTCTCTTTCTTTGAGAGCTGCGCGCTTGTCGTAGGCGCGTTTGCCTTTGGCGACGGCGACCTTAACTTTGACGAAGCCGTTTTTGAGATACATTCCAAGGGGGATGAGGGTAAGCCCTTTTTCTTGGGAGAAATTTTTAAGTTTAGCAATTTCTCTTTTGTGCAGAAGAAGTTTGCGCTCGCGCTTGTCTTCATGGTTGAAAACGCCGCCATATTTGTAGGGAGCAATGGAAGAGTTTTTAAGGAGGACGTCGCCGGATTCTGACACGAGGACGTAGGCGTCTTGCAAACTGCCGCCGTGATTGCGCAGGGATTTGATCTCTGTGCCGAGGAGTACAATCCCAGCTTCAAAAGTGTCTAGGATTTCGTAGTCGTGCGTTGCTCTTCGGTTGGAGACGAGCTCAGAGTCGCTTTTCTTTTTTGACATAGATCAACTGTTATCGACCAAAAAGGGATTGCCCAAAGGAGGTAACGCAGAAAACATCTTTGCCATTATGTTTGCCGCTCGCTGTCACTCCAATTTCAAATAGCCACTCTAGTACAGTTGCTTTAATCAAGGCAAGCTCTTCTTCTGAATAAGCAGGCAAGCTATACTTCCACGTCTTTCCTTGGCGTTTCAACATGATGATCGAATCTTCGCTTAAGGGAACAGTTAAGCCTGCAATGAAATCATCCACATAGACCCATCCAGAGTTAAGAACGCGCAGGATGCTTTTTTCCGCTTCGCGCAGGTTGCGGTCCGTAATGAGATCTGCAGGGATATGGTTAGAGATCAGGCGGTTTAATGGGTGGCGATGGAGGAAATGAGCTCTGTTTTCAGGGCGCATATCGAGAAAATCATTGGCTCCTTCAAGAGCATAGAGTCGATTGTCGACAATATCTGCCAATTTGAGCTGTCTCAATTTTGTGATGAGCTTGTCGATGTGATTCTCAAACTCAGGACTGTTTTCCTCGAAATCTTCTATTTTTGGAGCAAGAGCATGCAGAGCCGTTTTGCTTGGAAGCCATCGATCATTTTTATCTTGCGTCAGTGGAAGGGGAGATTTTTTTGCTAAACTTAAGATTGCGCTTAAGTCTTGAACATAGGCGAAATCCTGGGATCTCATGCGGACAATCTTGTCAGTGGAGGGGATCGGCGTAGCTTCTGTTTTCTGCAGAAATAGCGAGTACTCGCGCCACTCGTGCAAAGGAGAGACGATTTCTTTCCACTCACCACCTAACTTTTCATAGCCTAAACAGCAGGCAAAGTGAAACTCAAGGAGTAGCATGTAATGTTCGAACTGCTCGTGAGAAATGCCATATTTTTCAATGACATCTGAAGCGTATACTTTAAGTTCCGGCGAGTTGTAGACATCGTGAACGATGCCGCTTAGGATTTTGTCAGGGAAATTGAGCTCGGAGAGGTAGCGTTGAAAGATATGGGGAGTAAAGAAATACTTTTCAACAAGAGAGTCAAAGATATTGTTTGAAGTTCTCGGAATGGAATACCAGGTCGGCAAAACATGGATTGGCGCTTTACGTAGGAGGCCTTGGAGAAACTCCATCCCTGGTTTGAAGTCGGGATCGAATTTCAACACCTGGGCTTCAAAATATTTGCGCATTTCCTTGTCGACGACAATGGAATCTCCTTCAAAAGTAAAGAGGTCTGTTTTACTGATCTTCTGAAGGATTTGAAGGACTTCGTCTTCATCGAGATCAACGCTTTTAGCTAGTTTGCGGACAGGGATTTTGATCGAGCTAAAAAGAATTTCTTCTAAAACAGCGAGGTCGTTAGGAGTAAATTGGGCGAGGAGCAAGCGATTTTCGATATCTTGCTTATAGTTGTAATCTTCCAGTGAGATTTTATTCTTTTTGATAGAATTGAGTTCAACCATGTCTTTAAACCTATTTAAGGTTTAAGGATATCTCGCTCTATGATTTGTGACAAGAAGACTTTTTCAATTATGTGTTTAAATTTTTAATTTCTTTTTAAGGTCTTTGATTTCTAGACAAATGGGAAGGAATTAGTGTAGAATTTTTAGAAAAACTTCACTTTGTTTAAAAATATGGAAAAACCGAAATACGATCATAAGCGCATTGAGCAGAAATGGCAGAGAATCTGGGAAGACAAAGAATTATTTCGAGCCCATTTCGACACCTCCAAGCCCAAGTACTACATTTTAGATATGTTCCCTTACCCCTCCGGAGCTGGACTTCACGTAGGACATGTAACGGGGTATACAGCAACAGATATCCTTGCCAGATACAAACGGCAAAAAGGGTTTAACGTGCTTCATCCCATGGGATGGGATAGTTTTGGTCTGCCAGCAGAGCAATACGCCATCCGCACGGGCACGCATCCTGCAATCACGACAGAAAAAAACATCAGCACGTATCGCCGTCAGTTAAAATCACTGGGATTTAGCTACGACTGGAGCCGCGAAGTGGCGACGTCAGATCCTAAGTATTATAAATGGACGCAGTGGATCTTCACGAAACTTTATGAAAAAGGGATGGCCTACGAAGCGGAGGTCCTCGTTAATTTCTGCCCTGCGCTTGGAACCGTGCTTTCTAATGAAGAAGTAGACGAGGGTAAATCCAAAGAAGGTGGATATCCGATTGAGCGCCGGCCGCTCAGACAATGGATCTTAAAGATCACAGCCTATGCGGATAGACTGCTCGAAGATCTAGATCTGATCGACTGGCCCGACCACTTGAAAAAATTGCAAATCAATTGGATTGGACGAAGCGTCGGAATAAAAATCCATTTCATCGAAAAAGCTACGGGAAAAACGATCTCCACCTTTACCACATGCCCACACACACTTTTTGGAGTCACGTTTCTTGTTTTAGCTCCAGAGCATCCTTATATCGATGAGATTACTACTCCTGAGCAGAAAGCTGAAGTAGAGGCATACCGAAAACAAATTGCCTCCAAAAGCGATCTAGAGCGCACAGAACTCGCCAAAGAAAAATCAGGCGTCTGGACGGGAGCCTATGTGATCAATCCTGTGAATGGTCAGCTCGTTCCTGTGTGGATCGCCGATTATGTTCTCATTGGCTATGGAACGGGAGCTGTCCAGGGCGCTCCTGCTCACGATGAGAGGGACTTCGAGTTCGCAAAAAAATATGGATTGGAGATCATTCCCGTGATCTCTCCTGATGACGAGCAGGTCAAAGACGAAGTGCTCCGATGCCAGCTCTGCTGGACAGGAGAGGGACGCGCCATCAACAGTTCCCATGGAACATGCAACCTCAACGGACAAACTGTTGAGCAGGCAAAAAAATCGGTCATGGACTGGCTAGAACAAAATAATGCAGGGGAGCGCACCGTCAATTACAAGCTCAGAGATTGGTTATTTTCTCGCCAGCGCTACTGGGGAGAGCCTTTCCCTGTCTTGCATTTTGCTGATGGGACGCAGCGCATTCTGGACATCAGTGAACTTCCTCTATGTCCTCCTGAACTTTCCGACTTCAAACCCTCAGGAACAGGCGAGAGCCCTCTTGCGAAAGTCAAAGACTGGGTTGAGATCGTCGACCTTAAAACAGGCAAAAAAGCAAAGCGTGAAACAAACACCATGCCTCAATGGGCAGGCTCGTGCTGGTATTATTTGCGGTTCTGCGATCCTCACAACGACAATGCCGCTTGGGACAAGCAAATAGAAAACTACTGGATGCCTGTCGATATGTATGTTGGCGGCGTCGAACATGCAGTTCTCCACCTCCTTTATGCCAGATTCTGGCACAAAGTCCTCTTTGACGCGGGACTTGTGAGCACAAGCGAACCCTTCCAAACTTTGCGCAACCAAGGCCTTCTGACGGCAAGATCGTACCAACATCCCAGTGGCGGCTATGTCCCACCCGAAGAAGTGCGAGAAAAAGAGGGAACCTTTATTCAGATCGGTACCAATGAAGTTTTAAAGAGCCAGATCGAAAAAATGTCCAAATCGAAGCTCAACGGCGTTACCCCCGATGATATGGTCGAAGATTTTGGTGCGGATTCGCTCCGCATGTACGAAATGTTCATGGGCCCCTTTGATAAAGAGAAAGTCTGGAACACAGATGCTGTAAGCGGCTGCAGGCGCTTTTTAAACCGTTTTTACGATCTGATTATGTCAGACAAGGTATCTGATAAAGAAGAAGAGGAAGCATTAAAACTTGCGCATCGACTCGTCTTCCATGTCGAAAAAGACATCGAGGGGATGCAGTTTAATACGGCCATTGCCAAGATGATGGAGTTTATCAATGCCTTTTCTCCACTTCCTAGCTACCCTAGAAGCGCATTAAAAATGCTGACCCAAGTACTCTATCCTTTTGCACCCCATATTACAGAAGAAGCATGGGAGCATTTGGGCGAAAAAGAAAGCTTGACCTATGCGCCTTTTCCTACCTTTGATCCCGCTCAGCTTGTCGATGAGACCATCCTCTACGTTGTCCAGGTCAATGGAAAAGTACGCGGCAAATGGATGCTCCCCAAAGATAAACCTGAAGAAGAGTTACTCGCCTTCATCAAAACACAGCCCAATATCGCTAAACACCTCACAGGACCCATCTCCAAGGTTGTCTATGTTCCGAACAAACTCTTAAGTGTAGTGTGCGATGTTTAGTCTATTGTATAACTTCATGCTCTGTATTCTTGCGATTGCTGCCCTGCCGAAAATGCTTTGGCAGTGGTTTGTGCTCGGCAAGTATAGAGAGTCATTGAGTCAGCGCCTTGGATGTACACTCCCTTCCTTTCAGCCCAAAGAGGGACAAAAGGTCATCTGGATCCATGCCGTTTCGATGGGGGAGACACGCGCTGTGATCCCTCTCTACCGTTTAATTAGACAGACGTTCCCCGAATCCGCCGTGGTCATTTCTACAACGACAGAGACGGGGAATGCAGAAGCAAAACGCAGTATGCCTGATGCCGATGCCCATTTTTTCCTCCCGCTGGATTTCTCGTGGGTCATTCGTAGAGTCATGAAACGGATGCGTCCCACGACCTTAATTCTCTGCGAGAGCGATTTTTGGTATCATCTTCTCAAAATCGCAAAAGAAAAAGGTGTACACTTAGCTCTTGTTAATGGAAAAGTTTCCGAGCGCTCCAGCAATCGCTTTAAAAAAGTCTCCTTTTTTACAAAACGCCTATTTTCCTACTTTGACATCCTCTGCGTACAAAGCGATCGCTATTGCCAAAGATTCCTCTCCATGGGAATTCCTCAAGAGAAACTCATAGTAACCGGAAACTTAAAATTCGATTCTCCCGTCAAAAAGAAGGGGATTGTAGAACTCCAACTCCTGCGCTCCAAGTTGAAAATCTCTGAAACAGACCGCGTCCTCATCATTGGTTCCACTCACCCTTCCGAAGAAGACTGGATGCTTTCTGCTTTAGAAAAGGTCTGGGAAAAAATCCCTTCCCTCAAAGTCCTTCTCTTTCCTCGCCATCCCGAACGCTTTGACGATGTCTATAAACTCATCACAGACAGAGGCTTTGCCTGCTCCCGTTATTCAGCAGCCCTCTCTGAAGAAGATCGATTGATCCTTGTCGATGCAATGGGCTTACTTAATGAGTGTTATCAGATCGCAGATGTGGCCATCGTCGGGGGAAGTTTTGTCTCCCACGTCGGAGGGCATAATATTTTCGAGCCCGTCTTGCTTGGCATTCCAACCCTCTTTGGACCCAACATGTATGGCCAGCCAGACCTCACAGAAATGATCCTTTCCGCCCATGCCGGCAAACAGGTGAAAATCGACGAGCTTGCAGATGCCCTCATCGAAATCCTGGAAACACCCTTTGTCCACAGGCGTTATGTCGAGGCCTGCGAACAACTCACTAAAGAAGTACAAGGCTCATCCCAGAGGACATTTGATCAAATTTTTCAGCCTAAAACTGGACTTTAGCCATTGCTCGGGGTCGCTTTCACGTCTATTGGGCTTGCTCTCTTACGAATTTTTAAACGGTGGCTTATTCAAGCCTACCGTTTAAAAATTCGTAAGAGAGCAAGCCCAATAGACGTGAAAGCGACTCCCTCCAATGGCAAA
>JAHFTO010000040.1:0-7265 GCA_023269355.1 Chlamydiota bacterium
TGCTAATTCTTCTGGGCTTGGCTCGCGGCCAGTTTCCATCATCAACTTTTTAGCGCCGCGTAACACTTTATTGATCGTCTCGATCATATGAACCGGAATTCGGATCGTGCGGGCTTGGTCTGCAATTGCTCGTGTCACCGCTTGACGAATCCACCAAGTCGCATAAGTAGAAAACTTATAGCCTCGGCGGTATTCAAACTTTTCTACCGCTTTCATGAGGCCCATGTTCCCTTCTTGGATCAAATCGAGGAAAGAGAGGCCGCGGTTTGTGTATTTTTTCGCGATAGAGATAACAAGACGCAGGTTAGATTCCACCATTTCGCGCTTGGCTTCTTGGCTCTTGTCCATCCAGCGCTGGAGCATCCGGACGTCTTTTTTAAACTCGTCGAGAGATCTTCCAGCGGCAAGTTCGCGCTTGGCTAGTTTTCTTCTCAGCGCTGCGAGCTTCCCTGCAGCAAACTTATTCTTCTCTGCGCGCGGAATCAACTCCTGGATCTCTTTTTCAAGAGTGAGGAAGCGATCGTAAGCCGTTAAGATGACCTCGCCAAAGTCTTCAATGATATTATGCCTGCAGTGCATGCGGCGCAAATAAGCCTGCGTGCGTATTCGGCTCTTTTCAATTTCTTCCGAAATCTTGACTTTGTCGATTTTTTTAGCTTCTGGATTAAACAGATCGAAAAGGAGCTTTTCTAAATTACCGTCTTCCTGGCGAAGAAGCAGAGACAATTTAGGAAGCAGACTTAAGTATAGATTCTTGTCAGAGACTTCTTTTTCCGCGATGATCTTGTCGAAACGCTCTTTGCTCGTAATCAAATAATTGGCAATCGAAATCGCCTCGCGCGTGGAGTAGCGAAAGCGCATGATGATTTTTTCAATTTGGATCTGTGCCTTTTCAATCCTTTTAGAAATCTCGACTTCTTCTTCACGTGTTAAAAGAGGAACAGAGCCCATCTCTTTGAGGTACATGCGGACAGGGTCGTCCGATGATCCTTCAGGCCGCTTTGCAATCCCTTCGATTTCTTTCGCTTCTTTCTTGCGCTCTTTTTGTCTATCTACCTCAGCCTGATTCAGAACCTGGATATCCATCCCACTTAAGAAGATCAACACCTGATCGATCTGCTCAGCAGAGTCAAAGGTCATCGGCAGAATTTCATTGATTTCTTCGTACGTGATGAAACCCTGCTCTTTCGCTATTGCGACGAGCTCTTCTACTTTCTGTTGATGCTGTTGACTAAATAAATTGCTAAAGGAACCTTTTGCCATTTTCTTCCGATGTTGAATGAAGCAGGAATTTTAAAATGATGAGCACAACTCCCCAGAGGGTGTTGAAAAATTAAGCTTCTGTCGATTTTCGGGTTCTTTTGAGCCGATTTTCGATTCTTTTTCGGGGGATTATATCAACTTGCGTATATTATCCCCCGAAAAAGAATCGAAAATCGACCAAGCCTTAATTCTTCAATACCCTCTCAAACGTGCAAATTTTGAGGGGAAAGTTTCTTATTGTCAAGCTGATCTCTATTTTATTATCATTTTAACCCATTATTTAAAAATAAAAATCCGAACTTAGACGCCCTCTTATGCAGCTCTATGCTCTCGATAGCTCTTTACACATTGCTGCACACAACGCAAAAAAAAGCAAAAACTACTATTGCCCTGAGTGCAATTCCCTTGTCCGGGTGCGAAGCGGCCCCTTGCGTCAAATTCATTTTTACCATTTACGGGTCTCTAAAAACTGTCGCCAACATCAAAAAAGCCTTGAACACCTTCACGCGCAATTAAAACTTTTAAGCCTTATTGGAGCTGAAGAGGCTCAAATGGAATGTCTCTTTCCAGCCATACAGCGCATTGCGGATGTCGCTTGGCATGCACAAAAAATCGTATTCGAGGTGCAGTGCTCTCCTATCCCTCTTGAAGAGGTCCAAAGCCGCAATCGCGATTACGAGAAAGTGGGATACACTGTGATCTGGATCCTCCACGACAGGCAATTTAATAAAAGGAGCGTTCCTGCGTCAGAGTCTAGTTTAAGAGGGTCTCTCTGTTACTACACAAATATCGACAAAGCAGGAAAAGGAATCATCTACGATCAATTCGAAGTTCTTGAAAAAAACCGCCGTCTTTTTAAGGGCCCTCCGCTCGATGTGGCACCGACTCAGATCTCACGGTTTCCAACGATAACACTTGCGGACCCTATGTTGCCAAAAATGCTCATGAGCAGACTGGCGCGTTGGAAATTTTATGCTGCAGGAGATCTCTTTTACAGGCTCCGCAAAGAGGGAAACCTGTCCAGTTCAGCTGCAAAAATGATCGAAATTGAAGCTAAATTTGCACACAAGCAGAAAAGGGAGGTAAAAAGACCCCCCTTGAGAACCTTACTTGTCAAAAGCTACCAATCAGCGCTCGATTATGTATTGAGAGACCTTCTCTGAGAAAGTGTTTGAGCACTATGCAAATCGCAGTAATAACGATCTGGCAAAATAAAAGTAGGCGAACACACCCACAGTGAGCAAAGCTTGAAGGCATTGTTTTTGAGGAAATCCCCTCTCAAGACTTGAAATAGTCGGACAACTTTCCCGGTACCATGTATTCCAACGCTTAGACTCAAGCATCTTCACATAATTTTCGGCGGCAAAGCGATTTAAAAATTGAGGAGATTTGAAGAGAGTTTTGCCGTCGTAAAGGGTTTCATTCACTTGGTATTGATAGTCGACTTCAACGGCAAAGCGAGAAGAAGAAAGCGCAATGACGTTCCATGATAAGACCTCAGCAGAGGTGAGCTCATTCAGCCTGGCGTACTTCCAGAGATCAACGGCAGCAATACCAGAAAACCACAGTGCGATTCCACCGGAAATCATCAGCATGGCCGCCCATAGCTTATAGAGATTTTGCTTCATGCGCCAACCCCTCCTCGAAAAGTTAAAAAATACTTACTACCCCGTGAAGAAAAACGGTTTTGACGAATTATGGCAAGACAGCTATATTACTTTCCATCTCATAATTGAGGACATTCTCTATTTAAGAATAGGCGTCCTCGTAAATTTTTAAGGAAAATTGCTCCTATGGCAGAAGAAAAGAAAGAAAAAGGAAAAACAAAAAAGCCGACAGCTCTAAAAAGAGATGAGCAGAGCATTGCGCGTAATCTGCGTAATCGCTCCTTCAAATCAAAAGTATCTACAGCTGTCCGATCCTTTGAAGATGTTATCTCCAAAAAAGACTCCTCATCGATCAAAGCAAAACTTGACGCAGTCTACAGTCTGATGGACAAAGGGGTCAAAAAAGGAATTTACAAGCTTAACAAAGCGAACCGTGTAAAATCCCGCCTCAGCGCCAGAGCAAAGGCTTCTGTATAATTTTTTTTAGAGGGGATAAGTCTAATTCCCTCTAGATTCTTTTTCCCAAAGGCTCAGGAGAGTTTTCTCTTTTTCTGAGTTCAGTCCTTTTTTGCAACCGCTTACTCTATCCTCTTCCAAGATGGCGCGAATTGTTTCATCAAGAGGTCGAAAAGTAAGCCCAGCTTGCACTGCCTTGTCAATGTTTATATTTAAAAATCCAGGTTTGTTGCGTTGATAAGAAAGCCATAATGGAATCTCCGTCCAATCTTGAACTTGATGCTTAATTAAAAAGTCTTCACTGACCCAGGTGAAATTGCAGTCGCTACTGCTAACTTTTTGGCATGTTTGCAAGAGTTGCTCAAAACTAAGAGGAAGAACCGGCCCTGTTGCATTATAAGTGCCCGCTGCCTGCTGCTGCACCATAGCTACAATCCATTTTGCAAGATCGCGGACATCAATAAATTGCAAAAGTTGAGAAGGTGAGCCAGGAGCTAAAATTTCACCGCCTTTTGCAACGCGCAGCGGCCAATAGGAAAATCGTCCTGTAGGATCCAGAGGGCCTACGATTAACCCAGGACGAATAATTAAACAGCGATTGGGGAAATCATTTAAGACTACTTTTTCACACGCTGCTTTTAAAGCGCCTTCCGTCTTTTCTGTAATAATTTCTGTTTTTTCGTCGTCTAACTGTGCTGTAGGATAGCTTTCATCGATCTTCTGCTGATGAAAATCTTTGTAAACACCAATGGTAGAAATGAATGTGTAATGTTTTACTGAGCCAGCTAGAAGTTTGGAAGACTGCTCAACAACACTCGGAATATGACCCGAAGTATCTATAACGACATCCCACTCTTTTCCCTTCAAAGCCTCAAGGCCTCCATTTCTATCTCCGTGAAGCTGTTCAACATTGGAAAAATGAAGCTCACGGCATCCTCGATTAAATAGAGTGATCTCATGGCCATGCTGCTGTAATTCGTGAACAAGATGAGGTCCAAGAAAGCTTGTGCCGCCAAGAATGAGAACTTTTAATAGCATTTATACGGACCTTTGAAGTCTTGATTTTAGGCCGGAAGTTTTTCTCGAGCTGCGCAGGGTGGCTTGCAGCAGTACTTCCTGGCTGCCTGCAAGCGCGACTTTCTTTTTCGCCCTTGTCACTGCAGTATAGAGAACCTCTCTGCCAAACACCTCTGAACCTTTGGGGATCAAAATAAGAACCTCGTCGTATTCACTGCCTTGGCTTTTGTGAATCGACTGGCAAAAACTATATTCGAATGCATTTAATGCCAAAGCGGGAATCTGTTTAAAACCCTCTTTGCGATCCAGAAATAAAGCGCAATCATCGATAGAAAACTGCCGCATCGAAAAATCCTCGCTGAAGCGGCGGACAATGCATCCCAAATCGCCATTGAACAATTGTAAATCATAGTCATTGCGCGTGACCATGATCGGAGCCACCCACCAAGCGTCCTGTTTTACAGATTTCAGTGACTGGTTGAGAAAGTAGGAGTTCAAGGCATCGACACCAAGAGGACCTCCGCGCACACAAGAAAGGATGCTGAATTCTCCAAGATGTTTGAGGATTTGATTGGGAGTAGGCCGCTGCGCAAAAGAAGAGGTAAATTTGTGTTGATAACGCTCCCAAAATAAGGTGTAAAACTGAGACGGTGATTTTTTTTCCTCTTCAAGATCTATCCATTTCACTTCCTCCTGCATGCGCAAAGAAGCGAGAACCTGGTTTGCATTTCCTTCTTTAATCGACTGAGCCAAAGACAAAATTTCAGCGCTTTCAGAGCGTAAACATTGTGTCAGTTCGGTTGTCGGATAAACCCTTAAGTCCAAAAGATCTGCAAAAATACTTCCGGCTTCTACTGCAGGCAATTGGTCTTTATCGCCGATTAAAACGCACCGCGTCCCTGTTTGTACAGAGGCAAGCAGCCGGGCAAATATTTTCGCATCAATCATGGAACATTCATCCACAATAATCAAATCGGCAAAAAGGGGATCAGGATCGCCTTCTTGAAAATACGATTTCATTCCAAGGATACTGTGGAGAGTACCGCTGCGAATGTGAACTTTCAGGCCTTCTTTCATTAACTGCCCTTCGAGATGAGAGGCGGCTTTGCCTGTTGGTGCTGTCAAAATCAATCTCAAGGGCTCTTTGTGATCCGAAGCGGTGGCTCCAATGCACGCTTTAACCAGCGATGCTGCTGTAAATGTCTTTCCAGTGCCTGGTCCTCCCGTCCAGAGGGACAAAGCATGTTGCATTCCTGATTCCACAGCTTGCTTTTGCCTTTGATTCAATCGGGGATCAGGAGCCCAATCTCCGTTGTGCACTAAGGGAGCGCTTCGACACAACCGATCGAGGTGGAAAAGGATCTGTGATTCCTGGGTCCAATTCTTTTGCAGATAAAAGTGGTTGCCTTCGCGACAGACCCATAAAGAGGGCGTGAAAGCCTGAATCCCCTCCTGCAAAAGTGAAACAAAGGGATCCTGTTTTTCGACGTTGAGACATTGCAATGCAAAAGGAAGAGCCTCTTCAGACGCGTCCAGAGCCAAGTGCCCTTGCCGAGAGAGTGCAAAAAGAGCAGCTAAGAGTGCAGCGCTGTGCTCCTGGCTATTTCCCGCCTGTTTTAAAACGCTTTCTGCAAAAGCAAGATCGACGTACGAGAAGGAGCCATTTTTGAGCATTTTGGAGAGAGTTCCCCACTGTTCAAATGCTTTCATAAAAACTCCTTGGGGAAAAAATGAAAAGCTGCGCTGCCCCGCACAAAATAATAGATCGCCCCTCCAAAACATTCTGCAAAAGGCCGGTTGTCAAACAGCTTTACATAACGCTCCAAAGCTTTGGCGTAGATGGAAGCTTGCAAATCATACTGGTGGTGTTGCATGGCCTCAGCAATCCTTGCTTGAGTATAATCTGCATCGCTTGGGCCTAAGTAATTACTCTTCCAATCAAGAAGGTAGTATTTACCCCCAAATTCAAAGAAGAGATCCGCAAACCCTTTCATCATCCCGCTATTTGCCTGAAATAAAAATTCCATTTCTTGCTGCAGCTGATCTTTGGGTAGATCTGAAAGAGCAAAACTTCCCATGGATTTAGTGAATAGTGCAACAATCCAGGCAGGCAAGACAAGTCTCCACTTTTCCAAGGGCGTAAACAAAAGCTCTTCTTCAATGAGTCCAGCAATCTTATCCTCATCTAAGGGATGATGAAGTCCGCGCTTGAATATCTTTTCGAAAATCTGGTGTAGCAAGTGCCCAGTTTCCGCACCTAAAGGCAGAGTATGAGGAGATAACGGGGCATCTTCTGGAGGCTTTAGAAGTTGAGCAGAATGCTCCTGCTTGGCAAGAGAGGAGAAAGAAAAAATAGGGGTGTGGTCAAAATGTAAAGGCAGGGGGGATGGAGGTTCAATGTCGCCTGTTCTTTTGGCTTCTTGTTCTATTTGAAATCGGGGAGCATCTTCCAAAAGCTTGTAACTAATCTGAGGTAAAAGACTCTCAAAAATGGGGGCTGCCTTTGGAAGGTCTATTTCCCTTACAATCCTGTAGAGGTCCTCATGATCATTAGGTTTCTGCATAAGCCTTGCAAAGAAAAGCTCAGAAGGGGAAGCCTCTCCGAGCTCTATCTTTTTGGAGTTTTCTTCGATCATCAGAGGGATGTAGAGGTGTCTTTTTGCTCTAGTGAGAGCCACGTAGAACTGGCGCATTTTTTCAGCGTCCTGTTCTTCGAGCGCGCGCAAAGTTGCCGGATCGGAAAGTTCTAAAAGCATCATCACGTTGCGCCCATCCAGCCTCACCTGCAACTCTTCTGAGGGCTTGTAGCGTGAAGCGAGGCCAAGTGCAAAAACGGCTTCAAACTCAAGCCCTTTGCTCATGTGCATCGTCATCACTGTCACACTCCCTTTTTCCTCTAAGGAGGGCACTGTAAAGCGGCTG
>JAHFTO010000040.1:7275-18385 GCA_023269355.1 Chlamydiota bacterium
GCGCCATTTCTTCGAAAAAGGCAAGGAGCTCCTCTGCCTTTAATCCTCTCTCAATCTCTTCTTCAATGAGAATTTCAGCAAGCTTTCTCAGTTCGATGTAAAGCTGCTGATCTCCTCTAGAAAAAATCTCTTGTAATAGAGGCTGCCCCTTCCACTTTGTAGCAAGCATTGCCCCAAAAAAGGGCCCAAATCCTAGCTCTTTCAGAATCCGACTGAGGTCCTGCATATGCGCTTTTGCACTTAAACAACTCTCCAGCTCAGAAGCTTGCCAGCCGATGAGGGCTCCTCCGAGGGCTGTTTTTAGGCGGCTCATGTCATAGGGCGCCAGGGCTGCAACTAAGATTTCTTTAAGCGCATGGTAAGCAACTGTCTCTGCAATTGCACCTCCACGCCTTGCACTTGCGGGAATGCCGCATTCTTTAAGGTAATCGATCACCGCCTTCGCCTGAAACCGATCTTTGACCAAAATCGCAATATCGTGATAAGCAATCGCTGCATGCAACTTCACAATTTCAGAGGCGAGGAATGGAAAAATCTTGTTTTCGAACATCTCTTCTGTGGGGAATTTTTTAGACCTTCCCTTTTTCCCTACAGCCACAAAAAACTGAATAGGAGACTCTGTAGAATCACTCTGCAACCCTGAGCCTGATTTCACAGGGATCACTTCAAGAGGCTCTTTGTGTCCAGGAAGAGGCATCCAACCTTTTTCCGCTCTAGAAAAAAGAAGATTAAGCGCTTCAACCAGAGGCGCTGTCGAGCGAAAATTCGTATCGAGATGTTTTTTAGCGGATGCGCCCATCGCATGTTTTGCTTCGAGATAGACGTAGAGATCAGCATTGCGAAAAGCGTAAATCGATTGCTTGGGATCGCCCACAAGACAAATCACATTCAGCTCATTTAAGAACAATTGCTGAAAAATCTTCCACTGGATCGGATCGGTATCCTGAAATTCATCGATGATTGCTGCGCGGTATTTTTTTTGGATGCGCTCAATAAAGCCGGGGTTTTGCAAAGCTTCTTCCACTTTGAGCAAAAGAGCATCCGGTGAAAAAGCCTCGCGTCTTTCCAAAAATTCTTTGCTTTTTTGCTGCAACTCTCTTGCCAAACGCAAAAAAATTCTCGAAGGGTCTCTTGCCATTTCTAAAGGGGGAAGCAAAGCTTTTTGCAAGTTCTCAACAAGATCTGGATAATGCAGCTCAGAAGGATCGGGAAATTTCGCCCTTACTTTTTGATTGTCTTGTGTCATCTTCTCCAAAAAGAAATCTGCGCTCAAAAACCGATCAAACTGCTTTTTGCTGCAGTGCTTGGAGGAAAGAACTTCAGCAAGAGCATCGATCTGCAATGGGATTTCGACACTTGTCATCTGCTTATACTGAGGAATGAGAAGGTCAAGATCGGCCTTGAAAGCATCGGCATCGATGTCGGGAAGAGCGCAAATTTCTTTCAAAAAACCTTCCAAGAGTTCTGAGAAAGAAGGCATCGCAGCAATTTCTTTGTTAGAGCTGACAAGCTGGGCGAGCGATGCGACCATTTTACGCGGATTGCTTTGTTTCTTCTTCAAAGCTGCTTTTATCTGATAAGGACTATATTCTTGATCGGAGAGATGGTCTTTCAGATGCTCTTTAATCATTTCTTGCAGCAAAGGAAAGAATTTTCTCTCATCAGGATCGGAGACTTCCATCCCCATCCCAGCTTCAAAGGCGAACTCTTTTAAAATGCGATGACAAAACCCATGAAGTGTAAAGATCTGTGCAGCATCAAAACAGACCAACGCGGCCTCGATTTTCTCGGCTGCGGCTCGCACAGAGACTTCCCCTTTTTCGATGATGGCTTGAAGGTAATCCAGCGAGGGATTTCCTTTTAGGAGAGATTCTTTAGTTCGAACCAAATTTTTGCGGATGCGAAACTTAAGCTCTCGTGTAGCAGCACGAGTAAAAGTAACAACTAGAATTTGTTCGATGGAAAAAGGATTGTCTCCTTCGATGAGCAGGCGCGTGACAAGATGCTCAATGGCAAATGTTTTCCCCGTCCCCGCTGAAGCTTCCAAGAAGTGGGGCTCAAACACATTGAGCTCTCTGCTGAGTACATCAAAGAGCATCTTTTTTTTCCTTTAATAGTGGTGAAAATGTCCTTTGAAACATAGGGCCCCAGTAAGAAAACACTTCCTTGGGCTCAAAAATTTTTCCTCGCCTTTGTAAATATTGCAGATAGACATCGTCCGTCTCTTTAGCCATTGCTTTTTCCAGATCCTCCTCTTCTTCCTCTAAAAGTGCTTTTGCCCAATCGGGCATAAGTGGCGACGGTCTGTCTTTCGCAAGCAGAAAATATTCCACATAAGAAGCCAGGGCCGCATGGGGGTCGCTTAAGGGAATTTCTAATACAGCTTCTTTTTTTGTCAGAAGAAGGTAACGATTGTCGGGATTCAAAGAGCGATAGATCAAATACAGTGGCCATACTTTAACAAGACTAGTTAGATCACCTGTTGCATGAGCGATCAGTCCCTTGGGGCTAACCTCTTCCAACTCTCCCACAATGCAAACCTTCCTAGAATCGCTTAAAGTCACCTTCAAAATAGAGGGATTAAGACAAGTGGAAGAAATTTCATCCGGCTTTACTTCAAAATACTGGAGCGCTTTGCATAAATCTTCCATTTCCTCTCCAAGCTCTTGAGTTGCGGCTGCTTGAAACAGCCCGCGAGGCAGCTCTCCTTGTGCTTTTCTTTTGTGCAGGACCTGATCCAAAGAAGATTCCAGAGCTTTTTTGCGCAGGATCGCTTTTTGTCGATGGGAGATCAAAAATAATGCATCCTCCTCGTCTTCTTCGTCTTTGAGATACATGTTCAACGTTTCATTGAAATAAAACTGCACAGGATTGCGCGCTAGTTTTTTCAACTTGCGGATATCGATCACAATCTCTTCTTGAGAAGGGATACGATTTGGCAAAGAGCTAAAAAAGTGAGGCGCTCTCTGAGGCATAGAGGCGCAGGCAAGGGCGGCCTTATAAGATTCCTCAGACCATTTTTTCACCGGTGCATCAGAGGAAAAATAAGACTTATCGAAAGGAAAGGCCGGGTGATCGATTTTGGATAGGCCATGAACGTAATGGTCGAGCTCATCGATAAGAAGAGATGGGCCCTGGTGTTTTCTATCTTCAGGGTGAGTACGTTGATAGGTAAAAATAAGACAGTCTTTAGCGTGAAGAATCATGTCCAAAAACAAAGCGCGGTCAACATCTCCTTGAAGTGGCAAATAATCGGTGTGCATTTCACTTAAAGACCGCGATCCTTCGCTCCGGGGGAAAGCTCCCTCGTCCAACCCTAGGCAGCCCAAGATTTTTGCAGATCGAACGTTTCCAGGTGAAAGGGGTACAAAAGACACTTTGTCCCATTGCGAAGATCCTATTTTCCCTGAAGGAGTTTGAGAGAGATGTTCCAAAATGCGAAAAATACTCTCGAAAGAAAATCTATTTTCTCCGCTGCCGCGAAAAGAAAGCGCTAAAGATTTCAGTTCTTGAAAGAAGGACTCCTTTTCCCATTCGATGACACAGTACTTTTCAGATAGGTGCAAAAACAGCTCAAACCACTGTCCTGCGCTCTTTTTAGAAGCTAAGGAAGATAGATCCTCTCTTAATCCGGAGAAAAATTCGAGAAAGCGGTTAAAGAGATCGATATCTGAGTGCGCAACAGCTTCGATGGGCCACGTTTCTAAAGTTGTTTCCTCATCAGGAACAACTGCAAGGCCAAAGAGAAGCCGATCAATGCCCTCTTCCCAACTGTTAGGGCTGTTTGTCAAAGCTTTTAAAATATGGGCCTGTTTAAACCACTTGCGGAGCTGGTGCATCTCATCGGATGAAAACCCATGCATGATTTTGAGAAGAGAATCCACTTCGTAATCTTTTTGGGGCAGCTGAAGAAGCTCTAAAAACATCTTTGCGGCATCGCTTACGCAAACAAGCGGAAGACCCTCTATGCAATAAGCAAAAGGGCTCCCAGAAAATACCGTATGGATATACGGGGCATAGGCTGCAATATCAGGGCAGCAGATGAGAATCTCTTTGCAACAAATCTTTTCTCCTCTAGAAAGTCCCTCTTGCAACAGAGTTTCTAGAGTGTCGCGCAATATTTCCACTTCGCGAAACCTAGATGTTGCGCTATGTAATTGGATGGAGCGGTCAGCCTGAGCAGGATCCAGTGGCTCTAGTGTAAGAAGAGATTGTTTCAATCTGCCAAGCAAACTTTCATGAGCGATATCTTGATAGACCTCTTTTTCATCGAGCACAAAGCGATCTAGTGATTTGAGCATTTCTCTTCCCAATTTTCCCCAATTTCCTAAAAGAGGATGCCCTTGCTGCATATAAGCATTAAGTTCTTCTTTCACGGCCTGTTTGCCTTTTCTTTTTAGGAAAAACCGATTCAGAGACAGCCTTTCTCTATCTGAAACCAAGTCTTCCCAGAACAGGGCGCATGCAGAGCAATGATAAATGGTTGCTGGAACTGAGCAAAAAAAGCTCAGGTGTGCAGGTGAAAGATAAGAAAATCCAAACAGGGCGATTTTTCCATGAAGAGAATGGGGTCTAACTGTGCCAAGAACTTCCAGCGGATAGGTCCAAGCTGAGCCTTCGGAAAAAATATTTTTCCACAAAGTCTGCTGCCATCCTTCATGTTTGAGCCATGAGGTAAGAAATTGTTTTCCGTACAGCCCATAGCGCGCAAATAAACGCGCCAGCTCATCGCTAAGAGAGGAAAGCCTTTTTTGTTTTTTTTCAAAGCTATCCGTCTTCAAATAGGTAAAAAGCGTGGGAAATTCTTCTTGTAGCTTTTCCAGTCTTTCTTCAATGAGCAATGATAATTCAGAAAATGAAGGGATCCGTTTGCGATTGTTTGCTAATCCCAACCCATCTAAAATTTCCATCACCGCCTGATTGAGCGGCAAAATTTGAACACCTGCTGCTATTTGCAGCTCAGGTTGCGACACAAAATTTTGGAACAGAAAATCTTTAAAATGGCTATTTGGAACAACAACGATCCTTTTTTCAAAGGGACGCGAGGATGCAGAAAAAAGCTCGCTTCCAAGTTCCTTAGCAAGAGCCTCAAGATCGTTTCCAAGAACAATTCGCCACGGCTGCACTATAAACTCGCCCTCTTTTTGCATACCTGCTACACTAATATTTAATTTAATGACTAGGAATTACCAATGCGATCCATTTTGCCAACACCACTCAAAAAACTATTTGGAAACATCCCTTCTTTTTCCAAATCAGGAAAACACTCGCTAATCTATCTCAACATCACTCAATTTCTCGGGGTGATCAATGACAATGTCTTTAAATTCGTCATGGCCTTTTTACTCATCGACACCTTGGGACATTCCGAAGCAAGCAGCATTCTTTCTGCAACAGGCGCCATATACGTCATCCCCTTTTTGCTCTTCTCATCTTCTGCAGGAATATTAGCAGATCGATTTAGCAAACAAAAGCTTCTTGTCATCATGAAAGTGGCAGAGATCATCTTGATGATTCTTGCCATCTTTGCCTTTGCCACCAAAGCAGTTTGGGCTTGTTATACACTATTATTTATTTTATCCACCCATAGCGCCATCTTCGGCCCCTCGAAATATGGCATCATTCCAGAACTTGTCCCAGCGGATAAAGTCTCAAGAGCAAATGGCCTCGTCACTTCCTTTACTTATCTTGCCATTATCATAGGAACTTTTTTAGCCTCTTTCCTTACAGAAATTACAAATCGTCATTTTGTCCTCATTGCCATTTTCTGCTTATTCGTTGCAACAGGTGGGTTTTTTAGCGCCCTGGCGATTAAACCAACGACCTCGCAAGGATCCAAAAAAAAGATCAATTTACTCTTCGTCAGAGAAATCTACAAAACACTCCGAGGAGCGCGAAACGTCCGCCACTTACTCCCTGCCATCTGCGGTTCTTCTTTTTTCCTCTTGATTGGCGCGTTTACGCAATTGAATATCATTCCGTTTGCATTGCAGTCTCTCAACTTAAGCGAAGTTGCTGGAGGATATCTATTTCTTGCGACTGCTCTTGGAATCGCACTTGGAGCTTTCCTAGCGGGAAAAGCCTCGCGCAAGCGCATTGAACTCGGACTTTCTTGCCTTGCAGGATTTGGCATCGCTCTATTTTTCATCCTGATCGCCCTTTTTCCCAATCATTTACTGAACGTTGTCATCTGCCTGATCGCTATTGGAATATTAGGCGGAGCATTCATTGTTCCTTTCGACACTTTTATTCAGCTCAGCAGCGGCGATGAAAAACGCGGACAAACAATTGGCGCTACCAACTTCCTCAGCTTCTTAGGGGTGCTCTTTGCTTCTCTTGCGCTCTATTTTTTCAACCAAGTCATAGGCCTTTCTTCAGCACATAGCTTTGCTGTTATGGGGGTGGTTACATTGATCGCGTCCATAGCTTTGACTTTAAACCTCTCAGATATGGTCTTACCCTTCTTCTCCAGAAAAATCTTACGCTACTTTCTAAGATTTAGTCCGCCCAAACAGGATGCGGTAGAAAAATTACCAAAAAAAATTCTCATTCTGGAAAGCGCTACTTGGAAAAACGCAATTTTGCTTGCCGGAACTATGCCCAATATTCATTTTCTCATCCCATCGGGAAGCAAAATGTGGCACAGGCTCCTTCGTTTTGTGGATTCCTTCCACCTCATTCAAAATGAAACGGAATTTGACCAAATGTTACAGACAGCCAAGATCTATGCCGATAAAGACCTTGTTCCCTGTCTGCTGCTCGAAAGACCTCTTTCACAAAAAGTTCAGTCCTCGACAAGCTCCTTTTTAGACTTTTTCAAACGCACTTCGACTACAGTCTTGTGCGTCAAGCCAATCAAGGACCCATCCACTGGGAAGTCTTCATTTGTTTTTGAGAAGGGTTAAGAAAATAACATTTAATTGAACTTCAATTGATTTAAAGCTATCCCGCTAAAATATATTAGCGGGATAACTCTGCATTAAAAACTATAGATAAACTCGATTTCATACTGCTTGTAGCGACGGAAAGGACCAATCGAATCATCTAGTGTAATCGATTGCTGCCAGCTCTGCTGCAGGTTGAGTTGGTTGGAGAGCAAGTAGTCTAAAGTCATTTGAAAACCGCGAAAATTGACGTTGCCGCCAGCAGTTCTTCTTGTCGAAGGACCACCAGTTCCTTTATCACTGACAGTATAAAACCCGCTGTTATTAGAGTTACCAAGCCCAATACCATTAGCATTAAAATCAGGCACGCACTGCGCAGCAAGAACTTGGTAGTTAATATCAAAGGCCCAATCCCCTTTCTTTTTAATTTCACCGATGGAAACGCCTACGTAACTACCCCAATTAGCGCGTTTGTGGTGGGTGATCTTCAACTTATGAGCATTGCTATTCCAAAGGCCTGCAAGATAAATTTGGACAATCTTTTTCAAACGAGCAGGCAAAAATTTATAACCAATGATCCACTGAGAAACAAGAAAGTCGAAACGGCGATTCTGAATTTTATTGTGAAGCTCTTTAGTGTTCCAATCAATTAAGGAATACTTTGTATAAAGACCTGTTCCACCGACATTATAAATCCCTAGCTCGCCTAAATAACCATACTGATTTTTATTTTCATTAATAATAAAAACACCAGCATGCATGTAAAAATCTCCGACGGGATCAAAGCTTTGATCGTATTTGAACCAAGCTCCATCAAAAAAACCGTCAAACTCTAATTTAGAGTCGACGATCGTAGACATCCTTCGGCGTCCAAGCTCAATATCAAAATCGTAAGTATCGCCATTAAGGACTCGAACGCCCCAGTAGGCACGCTCAAGTTTAAGCTTATTAAGGGTACCGCTATCAATACCAGCGTCGTTATCGAATTCGAGCTTGATAGAACCCCACGATGTATCCGTTCGATAATCCAACATCAAGTTGACTTCAATATCATAGGTGTCTTGAGGAAGAGGATGACCGTCTTTTACAAGAGGACCGCCGCGGCCGCGCTGCTTTTCACCATTGCGAACTTCAGCTGTAGACTGAAACTCTGTTCGAACCTCGCCGCTGATGGAAAGAGCCCCGCCAATTTCCTTAACAGTCACTTGACGCTTGGCGTTAATCCACTCACGCACAGCATTCACGTCTTTTTGGTCGACATCATCGGAATCTTCAATTGTAGAAGCGGATAGATAACTAGTTAATGAACAAGCTGCGCACAAGTAGAAGAATCGTCGTAAAAATGGGTCAAACTTCATTGTTAAATCTCCTCGAGAACACTTCCTCTGCGTGAACAACAGAAAGTATCCCATCTATCCTGCGCTTATCTTTTAGTGGCACAGATTGTTTTTAATAAAAACCAAAAAGTAACATCTGATAGTATAGTATAAGACCTGATTTCTTGCAAGAGGAAACAAGCTCTGTCAAGAGATGTACTAGTTTGGCAAAAACCAACAAGAGGAATGCTCCTTCGGTTGATAGCCTTCATACTCTCCCTCCTCGAGCATATCTTTAAAGTTCACATGCCAGGGAAGGTGCTTGCTCGTGTAATCTCCAGCAACCCTGATATGAGGACCGTGATGCCTTCGATTGATCAAACAAAACGTAGTATCAACGTCAGCCTCATAGAGCTCTAGGTAAGGGCCTGGAGGATAAAACAAAGGGTAAATCCAAAATGCGCTTTCCCACTCTTGTATCGATTGCTCACGAAAAGTCACATCTGTTCGGAGATCATCCGTATCGATTAGTAATGCAAATCCAACCTTAGATGATTCAAAATGGTTTGAAATGTTAATAAGATCCTCAATAAAGCACTCTGGCAAATCTGGATTAAACTGCAAATCCGGGTCTGTTAATAGATAAATATCTCCAACAAGTTTTTGAACAAAGTCGCTCTGATAAACAATAGACCCCGTATTAGAGCTCATTCGCAATAAAGTATATTTAAAGCAATTTCTGTAATAATCAAGCAAAGAACTATTGTTACTGTTATTATCAACAACAACAATATCTGAAGTATATTTTTCTAATTGTCTAACCATTTTTTTTATATAAGTCGGTTGATTGTAGCCAATCACCACCGCTGTCATATTTTTTTTTACCAAAATGCCTGCGTCTTCTTTCGGTGTGAATAAAAGGGAACACAATGGATGCGCTTTGATGTATGAACAAATGTCGTCAGAGAGGCAGTTGTTAGAAAAGAATTTAAATAAATATTCAAAATCACTAATTTTTTTGGACTTCCACCAATGGAGATGAAAGGACATGTAAACAGGGACTTTATTGTAGTACGCGAAATGAAGGACATCCTCGAGAATATCTTCTTCTCCCCCTTTGATATCGCACTTAATAAATGCTATTTTTTTAGAACTGATCAAGTCATTGCTGTAGATATAGTCGAACAGAATTTGCTTAAAAGTTAATGATTTTACGACATAGTCCTGGGGATGGTCGGACTGAGACTTAATGTAAGAAATGGAGTCATTCAACTTCCCCCATCTTGGGCCAAATATCACATCTTTATGCACATCTGCTACGGGATAAGGACAAAGGGTCACGTTCGAACAGCTCGATGCTTTTAAATGCTTGGATAGGGATTCCAATGAGTTTTTATCTGCTTCAACAGCGATGACATGGTGAAAGTTTTTTGAAAGCCAGATTGCCGCCCCTCCAATCCAAGCTCCGAGATCGATTGCTATTCCTTGCTCATCCTTGACATGTTCGAAGACATCAAATGAGTTTAAAATTAAATGTTCTCCCTCAAGGTCTTCCTTTGAAAACTTATAGACAACGCCTTTCTTTTCTATCTCATAGACATCTTCTTCGCTTCGAACCTTCAAAGATGCAAATACCAAAGCGCAGATAAGAAAACGAAAAATAAAACTTCTGGTCATTCTACATCCTTTGGGGTGATCGATTTATCCGTTCGTTATTTCATCGACAAAAACTATCGGTAGAATTTATTTTATTTTCAACTATCAAGCTATCTAACAAGCACATGTACGCTCTTGGAGATCAAAATGATTTATTTTATCTTAGGAATCTTACTCAGCTGCTGCAATCTGATCTTTGCTGACATGGAACATCATGGAGGAGATGATACAATCCTCTCAGAGATCGAAGAAGCTCCCCTTTTCGTTAGCCTGGGATCCTACTGTGTTCCCGCTCTTACAACAAAAAATTGCGGCTGTCGAAAAGCTGCTTTTCCATTCGATTGGCTCTACTCAATGGATCTTGATATGGTCATTGAAATGATCCAAGACGATTTTGTGCATTTTTTTACACCTGAATACCTCCTTCCTTCTCAAGATGGACAGGGTCTTTTTCACACTTACTATCATCTTGAATTATATCATGATGGTACGGGCTGGGGAAAAGAAGAGCATAATTCTAATATGGAAATCCTACATTCCAAATTTACTAGACGAATTCACCGATTTAAAGGACTCGAATCCTTCGAAGGCAAAGTTTATTTTGTTAGATCATCCTCTTATTATTCTCTGGATGCTGGAAGGATCTATCCGAAAAAGGAAAATCTAGAAATCACTGATGAAGACGCGATTCGCCTCAATTCAATACTTAAACATCGATTTCCCAATCTAGATTTCAAATTGATCATTTTGAATAGCCACTTCAGAGAGGCCGTTGTCATTGAAAAAATCCTATTCGATGAAATTATGATGGCGAGGGGGCCTATTACTATGGGAGCCTCGGATGCTCATTGTCATTTTTATCGCGATCTCCAAAAAACGGACCTTTTCCCCCACGGGACAGGGTTAGTATGGGAATAAAAGTACAATGGCTTTTGATGTGCTGTTGTCATTTTTTAATTGATTCAAATGCGAATAGTCCGCTTCATGAAAAAGGCATCACCATCATCATTCCTTCCTATAACAATGCGAGCTGGTACCAATATAACCTTGAGTCTGTGTTGCAGCAGGAGTATGAAAACTATCGGGCGATCTATCTTGACGATGCATCAGAAGACAACACAGGAGCACTTGTCAAAGAATATCTGGCCAAAAACGACTCTGCGCATAGAGTACAATTCATCCAAAACAAGCAGCGCTCTGGCGCTCTGGCCAATATTTATGCAGCGGTTTGGATGTGCGCTCCTTCTGAAATTA
>JAHFTO010000041.1 GCA_023269355.1 Chlamydiota bacterium
AACCCTGCGCCAAATCCTGCGTGAGGAACGGATCCGTATTTGCGCAGCTGCAAATACCACCAGTAGTCTTCGGGTTTCAGGCCAAATTCGGTGATTTTTTTCTCAAGGCGCTCTAAGCGCTCTTCGCGCTGGCTGCCGCCGATGATCTCTCCAATTTTGGGAACGAGGACGTCCATGGCAGCAACGGTTTTTCCATCATCGTTATCGCGCATGTAGAAGGCTTTGATCTTGGCGGGATAATCGGTGAGAATGACAGGCTTTTTGCAGTATTCTTCGGCCAAGTAGCGCTCGTGTTCCGATTGGAGGTCGGTGCCCCATTCCACGGGATATTGGAAGGATTTGCCTGATTTTTTCAGAATTTCAACGCCTTCTGTATAGGTGAGGTGTGCAAAGGGTGAATCGCCGACGTGTTTGAGACGCTCGATGATCCCTTTTTCGATGAAGGCATCGAAAAACTCCATATCTTCAGTACAGTTTTGGAGGGTGTAATTGATCAGGAATTTAAGATAGGACTCCGCACATTCCATGTTGTCTTTTAAATCGGCAAAGGCCATTTCAGGCTCGATCATCCAAAATTCAGCGAGGTGGCGGGAAGTATTGGAATTTTCTGCGCGGAAGGTGGGGCCAAAAGTATAGATGTCTGATAGAGCACAGGCATAGGTTTCTGCGTTGAGCTGGCCGGAGACGGTGAGGTAAGCGGGTTTGCCGAAAAAGTCCTTAGTGAAATCCACTGCGCCATCGGAGTGGCGTGGAGGCTTGCTGACATCGAGTGTGGTGACAAGGAACTGCTCGCCAGCGCCTTCGCAGTCGGAAGCTGTGACAATGGGGGTTTGAATGTAGAGAAAGTCGCGCTCTTGAAAGAAGCGGTGCGAGGCATAGCTAAGCGCATTGCGGATGCGCGTGACAGCGCCTTGTGTGTTTGTGCGCGGGCGCAAATGAGCGATCGTTCTTAAGAATTCAAAAGAGTGCCGTTTTTTTTGCAGCAGATAGTCTTCGGGGCAGCCTCCGAATATTGAGACGCTCTTTGCTTTGAGTTCCCATTTTTGTTTCTGACCAGGAGACTCAGTGAGCTGGCCAGTGGCGCTGATCGATGCTCCTGTCGAGAGTTGTTTGATGAGCTCTGGGTAATTGGGGATAGAGGATTCGAGGATGATTTGTAAATTGGAGAGTGTAGAGCCATCGTTGAGTTCGACGAAGCAAAAGTGTTTTTGATCACGGATTGTGCGGATCCATCCGCATACTGTGAGTGTTTTACCGATATCGGAGGGTTGGATTCTTTTAATTTTAGTATGTTTCATGTCGCAAATTCTCGTAAGAGTTCGATTTCTTGTTTCCAGAGAGGTGGACCATCTGGAGTTTCTAAGTATTTGGGGATCTCTCGAAGCAGTGGATGCGTCATCATCACTTGAAAACATTCGATGCCGATCTCGCCTTGGCCAAGCGGCGCATGGCGGTCTTTGCGCGAGGCAAAGGGTTTCATCGAGTCGTTGACATGGAAAGCGTAGAGATGTTTTAAGCCGATGATTTTGTCGAATTCTGCTAAGGTCTTATCCCAGGCTTCTTTTGTGCGTATGTCGTAGCCTGCAGCGAAGATATGGCAAGTGTCGATGCAAACGCCGATAGGAATTTTTGTGTGCACTCTATTGATGATGTAGGCTAGATGTTCAAAGCGCCAGCCGACGCAGGAACCTTGTCCGGCTGTTGTTTCAAGAAGCAGGCGTGTTGTGCCTTTGTCTGCGAGGTCTTCTAGCGACATGAGACTTTCTACAATTTTACCCAAGCATTCTTCTTCTGTGGATTCTAATGCTGCACCGGGATGAAAGTTGAGGTAGGTGAGACCCAGTTTTTGGCAGCGGATGAGTTCTTCTTTAAAGGCGCTCTGGCTTTTGTCCAAGGATTCAGGTTTGGGAGAGCCGAGGTTGATTAAGTAGCTGTCATGGCTCATAATGTGGGAAAGTCCCGTAGACTGCAGGATGTCTTGGAATTTAGCGACTTCTTCGTCAGAGATCTCTTTACCTTCCCAGCGTTTTTGGTTGCTAGTGAACAGCTGCACGGTTGTTGCTCCAATTTCAGATCCTTCGATGAGGGCGTTATGCGCTCCTCCTTGGGCTGAGGTATGTGCTCCGATCAGAAGTTTTTCGGGAGGTGTTTTTCCCATATTCTCATTGAAAACTATAAGTGAATGAGCAATATATTATAGTGATACCTAAATTGACTCAAGAATTAGATCCTAGGTTGCGTGAAAGCTCCCGGGGTTGAGATTCCCGCAAGTGGGTCCATATTTGAGAACATAGGACCCACTTGCGGGAACTCAACCCCGGGGCTTTGACGCAACCTAGGAACTGATTCTTGAGTCAATTTAGGTATCTACCCAAATTTTATTGTCCATCAGCGTGAGCATATGTCATCAGAAGAGGTTCTTGCCGATACTCCAAAAACTGTTTCCCGTTCTACTTTTGCCTTCTTATCAGGAACTTTTTTGAGCCGGCTTACGGGGCTTGGAAGAGACACTGCGATGGCAGTTGCTTTTGGAAGCAATCCAGCGATTGCGGCGTTCATGGTCGCATTCCGCTTTGCCAATCTGCTTCGCCGCCTTTTTGGCGAAGGGCCTTTATCTTCAGGGTTTATTCCCCATTTTGAGCAGCTGCGCTCTACTTCCCCTGAAAAAGGAGCCCAATTTTTTCGCGATCTATTTTTCTCCATGAGTCTTTTTTTGATTTTGCTGATCGGTGGTGTGGAGGTGGGTTTATATTGCATTTGGAAATGGGTGAGCCTAGAGCCGGGAACTGCGCAGATTTTATCGCTTACGATGTGGATGCTTCCAGGGGTGCTCTTCATCTGTTTGTTTGGGCTTAGCAGCGGGCTATTGCAATGTCAAAAGCGCTATTTCCTCACTGGTTTTGCTCCGGTTGCATTCAATCTGGTCTGGATCGCAGCGACGTTTCTGCTCAAGGATAAAGACCCCTCGCTTGCAGTATTGCCTCTGTCGTTTGCTATCGTCATCGCTTTTTTTGTGCAATGGCTGATGCTGACACCGCATACGTTTTTCCATTTAAAACAGTCTTTGACTTGGAAGCAATGTTTATCCCCTCAACTTTTTTCGCCCGAACTCAAGAGGCTATTAAAACCTTTGCTTTTAGGGATTGTCGGCGTGGCCGCTGTTCAGATCAATACCACTCTGGATGCGATTTTTGCGCGTTTTGCCAGCTTAGAGGGGCCTGCCTATTTGTGGTATGCAATTCGGATTGAGCAACTGCCCTTAGCGCTTTTTGGAATCGCGCTGTCTGTAGCTTTATTACCTCCTCTTGCGCGTGCGATTAAAAGCGGCTCTAGTAGCCAATATTTGCAGCTGCTCCGCTTTGCCTACGCTCGCAGTTTTAGTTTGATCTTTCCGTGCTCTCTAGGAATCTTTGTCCTAGGCGTCTGCGGGATTAATTTTCTGTATGGCCATGGAGAATTTAGCGAGGTAGCCACTTACCATACTGTTTTGTGTCTTTGGGGATATGGGTTGGGACTGATTCCATCTGTTTTTGTGCTGCTGCTTGCGCCTGCATTTTATGCAGATAAGGAATTTAGGACGCCGATGCTCGCGTCTGTTGCTTCTGTGCTTTGCAACATTGCGATGACTTCTTTCTTCGTTTTTGGGCTGGGATGGGGAGCCTTTAGCATTGCCTTAGCGACAAGCCTATCTGCTTGGTTTAACTATTTCTTTTTGTCCTACCGCCTTTCTAAAAAGATGGGAGAGCCTTTGATCAATCCACAGGTGTTCCGCTCTTTCTTTAAGACGGGGTTAAGTGCAGTGATTGCAGGAGCGGCAACGCTTTTGGTGGGTCATTTTTTCACTGCTGATCCAACCTTGAAAATCCTCTTTGGGGAAACAGATGGGTTATTTTGCCGCGATTTTACAATGCAGCTGATGCAGTTTGTGGCGATGAGCGGCACATTTCTACTTGTTTTCTTCTCTTATGCGTGGATGTTCAATGCAGAGGATGTCTTAGAGCTTATTGGTTTGAAAAGACAGAGTTCGAAGATTTGAATTTCTTAGACTTTGGTTCAAGATTCTCATCATTGATGATATTTGAGAAGATATCATCATCGGATGTCTCAAATTGCAGCTGCATTTTGCATGTATTTTCTGCATCTCTCTTGATTTGTTTTTTAGCCATTTCTTCTTTGACAGGAGTTGCGAGTTTTGAAAGAGCAAATAGGCGCTCATGAAGTTCGTCTTCTGAAGGAAGGCGGTAGATGCCATTATCCACGACTCCAAAGAGCCCTTTCAGCATTTGAGAATAGACACAAGGATCAGAGCAATCATTCATGGCGTCCAATTGAGCCTCTGCCTCTTGTTTGTAAAGAGCACACTTGTTGTAAAATGCCTCTACATTAAAAACCATTTCATTGCCTAGATGGCGCGTATTTTGTTGATAGTAGATGGCAGCTTCTTCGAGGGAGGACTTATGAATCATTTTTCTTAAAATGGAGAAGTCATTGCGAATTGTTCGTAAATCTTTAGCGCTTCTTGGGGTTCCGATTTTTTTTGTGATTAAGAAATCGTAATGCTCTAAGAAGGATTTTACATTTCCCAAATACTCTTCGAATTCGTCTTCATTGATCCCACAGTCATTTAAATGACTCAATTCGAAGGTTCGCATGTTTTGGAATGCTTCATGGGCGAGCAAGAGGTGCTCCATTTGATCCTCGAGGTTTTTGATGCTCAATGTGTAATAAACAATGAGCCACTCAACGAATTTTGTCATTGAGTCTTCTGCAGTATCGGTTTCATCAAGTCTGAGAGTTTGAAGTTCTTTGAGGAAAGGTTTAAGTTCATTTTCCAGGCGTGTATCGAACTGATTGCAAGCATCTGGATTTTCGAAGGTAGTATTGCAATACATTTCATAACGCGTACCAGCAAGAATGGAATGCATCGCATTTGGATGGGGAAGTCTTTCTAAGATAAACTGAGTGACGAACTCGAGGTTATTGTGATTTTCTTGAAGAATTTTTACTTCTGGCGATGTGAGGCCAAGTCGATTTTTTAAGAAAGGTTCTGTTTTTGTAGGAGTGAGGCCATTTTGAACCACTTTTTGGATCATTTGAGGCAGGATGTTGTCTTTTATAGATGGGTACAAGCAGGCGTGAGCGGCTTGGTGTCCTTGGACAGCTCTTGATCCTTGGAAGTGTGTTTTTCCGCGATTTAAGGGGCTTTTGTGGAGGATTTCGAGGAGACTATGAACGACGAAGGTTTTGAGGCGATAGACCGCCTTAATTTTGCTAATGGTGAGATCCATCGTATGGATATCGGTCGTCGCTTTAATAGTAGCGGTGGAATTTTCGGGCAGGATTTTACGCCAATCGGGCACAAAAGGGACCTCAAGCGACTTGGCGCTATTGTCCAGGGTGGTTTGACGCATCTGGCGTGATGGAATACTCATCCTTACCTTTTTATTTAAGATTTATTATAGCAAGAGTGGCAGTAATTTTAAAGAGTTTGAGGGGTCTTTTTTGCTATTATTTTATAGGCGTAAACTTATAATTATTAATGAATTACAAAGAACGGTAGCGGGATAAGGGAGAAATAAAAAAGGCGGCCTGATAGGCCGCCTTTTGTGCATTTCTTGTCATTCCTGTCGTAAGTCGCTTAGCTTGTGTGGGCTAAGAACTCGCAAATGAGAGGAACATTCAAAGGAATGGGGAATGGGACTTGGTCGATCATGGGGGATACGAGCAGCTGTCCAGAAAACTTCGTCGGGTCTGAGGAGAGGTATTCAGGGACGCTTTGGGCTACGTTCTCAGCGCTTTGCTTAACAACAGGCATCTGATGGGACTTTTCTTTGATTGAAACGGTCATCCCTGGTCTTACGAAGAAGGAGCGGCGGTCGACCTTTTTCCCATTGACGAGCACGTGGCCATGGACGACGAGCTGCTGGGCTGCGAAAATGGTCGGTGCGAGCTTGAGTCTGTAAACAATATTATCCAAACGGCACTCGAGGCGCTCGATGAATCGATTGGGGGTGTTTTCCTTAGAGCGGGCCGCTTCTTTGAAGTAGCGGACCAGCTGGGATTGGGTCAGCATTCCGTAGATTGCTTTGAGTTTTTGCTGTTCTTCTAGCTGAAGGCCGTAGTCAGATTTTTTCTTCCTTTTGGCGCCGTGTACTCCTGGGGGATTTGGCTTATGAAGCAGCGGATTGCGGGCTTTACCGAAGATGTTCGCTCCAAATCGACGAGCAATGCGATTTTTCGGGCCAGTGTATCGAACCATTGTATCTCCTAAAATGTCTCAAAATTTTATCAATAGAGAATGTATGCTAATACACCGCTAAATTTTTGTAAATGGAACATCGGTGTTTTTGTGGATATTCTTGGGGTAAAAAATAATTTACCCCCTTCGCCTAGACCCCTTGAATTTAAATTAAAATAACCGTTTGACAATGAAAAATGGGATGTATAAAATGTCCGATTAATTGTACATTATGAACTAAGAATACGGGTCGCTTTAGGCATGTATGAACTTCTCAAAACGCCGGAATTTGAACAGTGGTTAGATGAGCAACCGCTTAAGTCCCAATTACAGATTGAAGAACGTCTAATGCACATTATTTGTTCTGGACACTTTGGAATTCGTAAACGCTTGACAGATCTGGTTTGGGAGTTAAAATGGGCAAATGGAAGACGGGTATACTATGCGTTCATCGCTGAATATAATATTTTACTTCTCTTAGGAGGAAATAAAAATGGCCAAAGCAAAGACATTACTCAGGCGAAAAAAATTCTCGCAAAATATGCCGAAGCTACGTCTTAAGAAGGGTATAAAGCTGGCTAAGCATGATCCTTTCAAGGCTCTTTTAGATGAAAAAATTATTGCACAAGCATTTTGGGACTGTTTAAAAGAAAATGATCCTGAAGGCGCCATGGAAGTGATCTCTGCTCATCTTACTGCGCTTAACAAGATGCATTTAGCAAATGAAGCAGAAATTTCTAGATCAACGCTTTATCATACTCTCAAAAGTAAGAATCCCACCCTTAAAACAGTAGCAAAATTGATTCACTGTTGTCTTTGAACGCTTCATGGTAGCTGAAAAGGCATGCTCAAGCCACTTTCTGGAATGTGGAGAACCTTTTCGTTGATGGTCCCTGGGAAGAGCGCTCCAATGAACCCTAAGGGGATCGCTCCTGTATAAACGGGGATCATTTCGGCGTTTTGAAACAGTCCCTCCCTAAAGCTTTGGCATAGAAAACAGGTGAAGAGATTGGCAACCAAATACAAAGCCGATGCAGCGATGCTGTAAACGAGAAAGGCCTGTGCAAACACAGCTCCCGATAAAAAATTAATCCTTGGCAAGGGCGCATAATGTTGCTTTGTTTGAACTCCTTTGTTGTCAACGATGGTGACGGTCATAGGAGCAAAGGTGTCTTTGTAGAACTTAGAAATTTCTTCAATCATTGGTGTAAAATCCCTTTTTTGAGCTTACAAACTTACTAGAGTTTTCAGATAATTACAAGGGACACTTGTCTAGATATTTCTAATGCGATATTTTATCTCTTCTATAAAAGGAATTTGCTATGTCTGATCAAAACCGCTCTTATGAAGTGCTGGCTTATTATTATTTTACTCACATTGAAGATCCCCATGCGGAAGTTTTGCGTCATAAAGAATTTTTAGAAAATAAGGATATTCAGTGCAGAGTTTACATTTCGGAAGAGGGGATCAATGGCCAGATGAGCGCATCCCCCGAAGCATCCAGAGCTTATCAAGCATGGCTTAAAAGCGATCCTCGCTTTAAAGACGTTGTCTTCAAAGTGCATCACCATCACGATCACGCCTTTCCCCGCGCGACTGTAAAGTATCGCAAGCAGCTTGCGGCTTTAGACGCGCGCTTTGATATTGCAATGACTGGCGAGCATGTTTCTCCTGAGCAATGGAAGCAGATGCTTGAGCAGAAAGATGAGAAGACGATCATTTTGGATGTGCGCAATGACTATGAGTGGGAAATCGGCCATTTTGAAGGCGCTGAATTGCCTCAGCTTGAAACCTTCCGCGAATTTCCTGAGTATGCGCGCAAACTGAAAGAAGAAAGAGATCCCAAAGAGACGAAAGTGATGATGTATTGCACCGGAGGGATCCGCTGCGAAATTCTCTCTGCTTTGATGAAAAAAGAGGGGTTTGAAAATATCTTTCAGCTCGATGGCGGTGTGATCAACTACGGGCTTAAAGAGGGACACGACAAATGGTGCGGAAAGCTTTTTGTCTTCGATGATCGTCTAGCAGTTCCCATTGATGAAAAAACCGATGAAGTGATCAGCAGCTGCCGCCATTGCGGGGTGTCTTCTGATGTGTACTACAATTGCGCCAATATGGATTGCAACGAGCTCTTTTTGAGCTGTCCTAGTTGCGCAGAGAAGATGAAGGGATGCTGTTGCAATGAATGTACTGGAGCTGCTCGACTGCGCCCTTACGAAAAGAAAGATCGGCCTAAACCGTTTCGTCGCTCGCACTACTACCACGACTCCAAAGCATCTTGATGATGTCTAAGATTCGCATTTGGGTGTCCGGAAGGACGACGGTCAGGCCTGGCTTGATGCCGGCTTCTGAGAGCTCAAAAGCTTTCATCGTATTGCAGATGCGGCCATCTAAGCGCACACCGATGCCTTGCGCCTGTATCATGTTGCCCCAATCCCCAAACATCTCGAGGGTCATTTCGCAGGCCGTGATCAGGAAAAGGATTTTTTTGTCCGGGTGTTCCTCTCGAAGCTGAAACAATTGCTCGCCAATATAATGGATTGTGGGGATGAAGAGAGGACGAATGTGATCTTGGTGCAGAGGCAAGGCGTTGACGGCTTTTCCTATGAAGCATTGGCGGCAGACGGGATGGTCTGGATCGCGAACGCACTCAGGGGAAAATCTGCCCGAAGGGCATTCATGCGGTTTATGGCAGTAGGAAAAGCCGATGACGAAGAGGATATTTTCCTCGCTCAGAAGGTTTTGGAATTCGTCTACGCTTTGAATGCCGTAATAGAAAAAATCTCCATCGCGCGAATAGGAGTGTTTTTTCCAGGCGGATTTTATGAATTGTAGGGTATAACGGATCGGGTGTTTAAAAAAATAACGGAAGAAAACGCGCTGCGGGGCCTCTTTGGTGAGCAAGTATTTTAAACTTTTCCATTTTAACCCCTGCGCAGTCTCTTCAGTGATTCCGGGCATTTTGGGAAGCGAGCCCAATGTTTTTAGGGGGTGGGTTTGGTTTAAAAGAGAGCTTTTTTTATCCCACTTTTTTTCTGCTGTTTCCCAGGAGAGTCCTGGCTGCCATATTTTCAACTTGTCCATAATGAATGATTATTACCGATGACAGACTTAAGTTACCATTTAGAAAAAGAAATTCAAATATCGATCAAAGTAATTAGCAGCTCAAAGTGTCCTTTGACTAAGGAAAGCTTGCTTCCTTTGGCTACCTCTTCCAGTGAAAAAAGCGCTCTCGAGATTCTTCTGAAACAACCACTTAAGGAAAAAGTTGCCTCTGCTTCCTTTGCACTTCTTAAGTTACTTGCTGCGACGGGGAGAGTGTTTTATCAGGGTAAAAAAGTATTTATCGATCCATTTACTTCTGTCGAAATCTATTTCGAAGGAGAGAGGCAAGGACCTGATCAAGCACAATTTTGCGGCTATTTTGCCTCAGGCTCAAAAAAGGGCCTACTGCAGGATTGTGAGCTTGTCTTTGCTTCCGATCCTTCTTGGGTCCTCCATGAAGGACTGATCCGACCCGTTCGAGAAGAGATCAATAGCAAATGGGTAACACAGGCGGCACTACCTTCGTTTTGTTTGAAAGGAACAGCTCTTTTGCAATTTTTGGATAAAGCAGACGGAGAGGTTCGGATCGATTGGAAGACCGAAGAACAGAATACGCAGCAAGAGCCTTTGCCAATCCTTGTTCTTGCCGATCGCCATGGAGGATTTGCAGATCTGTGGTTTGATTATGGGGCCTTTGGCAGAGTCGCAGCGCATGATCCTATCTCCGCCTCTTTTCGCAACAGCACAGCAGAAAAAAACTGGGAGAAAGATCTTCTGGAGACCGATTTCATTAAAAAAACCGTCGAAAAATCCCATTTTTACTGTCCGCTTGACAAGGTCGCCAAAAGTTTGACGTTTCTTCTAGAAATCGGATGGACTGTTCTCGATGCTGTGGGTAGAAGAGTGCTCAGGGAGAAAAAGACCGATTTCGATATCGATGTATCAGATAAAAAGATCATTGTCCGCACAAAGATGCACTATGGCGATCATGACGTAGATTTAAAAGATCTGGTCGGAGCCTTTAATCGCAGAGAGAGTTTCGTGGAAATTTCCCCACAGACTGTGGCTTTGATCGATAGGGATGCGTTTAGCGAGCAGTGGGGGGATTTGGCGGAGCAAGAAATCGTCAGCGAAGGAATTTTGCTGAAGAAAAACCAGATGGGGATTCTTCAGTCTTTCCTAGATCGGGACAACCTTCCTGTGCGCGAAGAAATTCGCCAAAAGATCGCCCGGTTATCTTCATGGAAGACGCAAGAGCTTGTTCAGGTAGGCAAAGATTTCCAGGGAACGCTTTTTACCTATCAAACAGAAGGCCTTGCATGGCTCAAATTCTTAAGCGATGGGGGCTTTGGAGGACTTCTTGCTGACGAGATGGGTTTGGGAAAAACTGTCCAGGTCCTGGCATTTTTTTCCCTTTTGCAACTTAACAAACCTTGCCTGGTCGTCGTACCGACCTCTCTTTTGTTTAACTGGAAGCGCGAAATAGAGAAGTTTTTGCCTTCCATTTCGGTATATCGCCATGAGGGGAAAGACCGTCTGTGCTCTTCTGAAGAGATCGGACGTTATTCGGTCATTTTGACCTCCTATGCGCTACTGCGCATCGACTTTGATCTTTTTAAAGCGATCGATTTTCAAGTCGTTGCCCTCGATGAGGCCCAAGCGATCAAAAATCCCGACAGCCAGATTTCGGAATGCAGCTGTCGCCTACAGGCAGATATTCGCCTTGCGATTACGGGAACTCCGATTGAGAACCGCTTGGAGGACCTCTGGTCGATTTTTCGTTTTTTGCAGCCTGATTTACTTGGAGACAGACGCCAGTTCCAATCCGAGATGCAAGCGGCTCAGCTGAGCAGCGGGTACTTTACAAGGATGAAAAAAAAGATCCACCCTTTCCTTTTGCGCCGCAAAAAAGATCAGGTGGCGCTGCAGCTTCCTCCCAAGCTTGAGCAGACGGTTTTCGTAGAAATGACAGAAGAGCATAAGGATATCTACGACCGCTGGCTCCAAAGTACAAAACGGGGACTGCTCCAAAAAGTTAGCCTAGATGGAGCCGCTTCTCATCGCATGGAGATTTTAGAGGCAATCTTGCGCTTGCGCCAGCTCTGCGCCCATCCTTGGCTTGTTGAAGAGAGAACGGAAGATTCTCAAGTGAGCTCTAAATTCGAACGTTTGATGGCAGATCTTCGCGAGGTTGTGGAAGAAAATCAAAAAGTGCTCGTCTACAGCCAGTTCACTCAGATGCTTAAACTCATCGCATCCGAGGTGAAAAAACAGGGCTGGAAGCATGTGTATCTCGACGGGAGTACAAAAGACCGGGAAAAAGTTGTTGAGCAGTTCCAAGAAGATCCCGAAACATCGATCTTCTTGATCAGCTTAAAAGCAGGCGGTGTGGGGCTTAACTTAACTGCAGCGGATTATGTCTTTCTCTACGATCCTTGGTGGAACGAGGCAGTCGAGCGCCAGGCGATCGACCGCGCCCACCGCTTAGGCAAGACCGGGACAGTGATCGCAAGGCGCTATGTCACGGCTTTGAGCATCGAGGAGAAGATCATGCGGCTTAAAGAGCATAAAAAGGTCCTTTCCGAGAACCTCTTGGAGGCTGAAGATGGTCTCGGGGCCGTGACGCTTGATGACTTACTTTCTCTATTAAACTAGTGATCGGATTGTTTTTCCTGCTCAATGAGTTCATGGGCTGCATACTTTAACGTCTTGAGGCCCTCTTCGAACCCGACTTCTTTGAGCAACTTATCGAGATAGCGGATTTCTGCCTGAAGCTGATCATTGATTGATTCGAGCTCGGAAACCTTTTTAAGCAACTTTTCCTGATTCATCGTCTTCCTCAATTTTCTTCTTTGGGTAATAGAGGAATAGATGCGAAAAGCGTGCCAACTGCTTGTCAAAAAGGGATATTAGGTTACAATTAGATATAAAAAGGCGGTTTTTATGAAACGATGGTTGCTCCTTGTCCCTATGGCGGCATTAGTTGCCCTGTCTTCCTGTACCCCGAAAGAGGAAGAAGTGGAGCCAGACTATGATAACATGGTGATGGCGGACGATGAGGAGGATGATTGGATTTCTGATGAGGAGAAGGATCGCAAGGTGATCGCGGGTGATCTTCCCGATCCTTATGAACAACTTATCGTTGAGCCTTCAGAGCTTGATATAAAGGGTTCTGATGAGGCTCCTAGATAGGGAAGTCTTCAAAATTTCAAAGGATAAACTTCAAGTAATTATCTGGGTTGATACATTCGAAAGAGGCTTCCGGATAGGTTTCCGTCCAAAGAGGAGGAGCTTTGGAGGGCTTGCCCCATTTGAATTCATAGCCAAATAATTTGCCTTCTCTCTCTTCGACCCAATCTAGCTCTTTTTGATCGTAGGTTCTCCAGAAAAAATTGTTGCTCCAGAGGTGTTGATACTGCTGTTTTTTAAGCCGTTCCATGACGAGATAGTTTTCCCAAAGCGCTCCTACATCATCGCGTCTATTCAGTGGATTGAAGTTGTTAATGAGAGTATTGCGCATTCCAATGTCATAAAAATAGTATTTCGAGGTTTTCGTGACTTCTTTCCGTAAATTCCGGCTAAATCCACGAATATTGACGATTACAAATACTTGTTCTAAAAGGTCTAGGTATTTTTCCACTGTTGGTTTGCCCATCCCCAATTGAGTGGCCAATTCAGCATGGGAGACTTCTTTGCCTACTTGGAAAGCTAGTAGGATTAACAGGTCGATGATTTTTTTTGACTTCTGAATCCCTTCGAAAGCCAAAATGTCTTTTAGGAGATAGGATGAGGCTAACTCGTGGAGATATTGTTGCCGAGCAAGATCGCTAGCTAATGTCACCACTTCTGGGTAGGAGCCATAAATGAGGCGGGTGTCCAAATGAGCTTTTACCTGGGCTGGGTTTTCCACCTGATTGAGTTCCATTTGGGAAAGAGGGTACATCCTGATCGTTTGTTTACGGCCTGTAAGAGGTTCTCCTACTTCTCGAGCTAATTCAAATGTAGACGACCCAGTCGCGATGACCTTCACATGGGGAATATGATCGACGACCAGTTTTAGATTGAGGCCAATGGAGGGGATATATTGAGCCTCATCGATCACAAGGAGGGTTTTATTGCCGATAAAATCCTTAAGCTTCTCAATCGACCCGCTAGAAAGAAACTCGCGCACAAACAGGTCTTCGCCCGTTGTGAGGAGATAATCTGCCTCAGTTTCAAGATATTTCTTTAAAAGCGTGGTTTTACCCACCCTTCGAGGTCCATAAACCACCACAACTTTTCCCGGCGACACCAGGGATTTCAAATAATCTAACTGAATTTGAGGTATGTACATAGCCGAATTCCTTTAAATTCAGTATATCAACTAGCCGAATTTAAGTGAATTCGGCCAAAAATAAGAGGAAAGACAATAAAATTAGTGTAGAGGTTAAAACCCGTTATCCTTGTTCATATACTCCATTTATACCCAAAGTGATTCAAAAATTGACTCCTAGGCTGCGTGAAAGCTCACGCGGCCTAGGAGTCAATTTTTGAATCACTTTGGGTATAATTCGATGATCGGAAAACTATCAGACAGAGTTCTTCTTGCTAGATGCAAAAAATATTGCAGACAAGCCCATTTGCCGCATTCCTCTTCCCCAACGCATTCCGCAAGGCCTTCATGGCTCTTGGATGCCGGGTCCTTGGTGATAAGAGTCTGGAGAGCATGGCTATTTCACGCTTGTAAATTAAAATATAACTATACTAGTATTAGTAATTATTTTTAACAATTGAAATTAATTAAATTTTTTGATAATCTATTAATATATTAAAATCAAAAGTGTTTTAATAAATAAAACAAAAATTAGAGGTTTTTATGATTTCGACAAATTATCTAGACAGGTGCGATGCGATTACTCAAGGCATCAATGCCATGAACAACACTGCCATTAACGGCGAGTGTGATGGTGTTTATGTAGGCACAAATGAATATGATAGAGAAGTGACATTTGAGTGTCTTGCAAACGCTACTGCAATCCCTCAATCCTGCCATATTGGATTTTCCAGTTGGTTTAATTTTGACATTATTATCGCAAGAAAATCTAGTCGGGCGATTTTAATCGATTTCAACCCAAATACCAAAACTTTTCTCGTTGAAACTTTGAATCAAGTAGTAACATCTGAGAATAGAACTGATTTTGCGGACAAAATCAGAGAATATATTCGATTGAATGAAAGTAAATTTGCCCTAAATTGCAATGTTCAAGAGTACGATTATAGTCATTGTACGTTCCCGTATGAGGAAGTTCAGTGTGAGTTAAATATTCCCGGGAATTGGCTGAATACGGATGAAGGATTTGACTACATTAAAAAATTGGCAAATGAAGGAAAGATAGCAGTGATAACAGAGGATATCTCTTCTCATGAAGCGCTGGAGAAAATTTCTCGCGTGGTTAAGGAAAATAAATATGTCATAGACACGCTCTATGTGGCCAATATCAGTCAGTATTTTAAAGGCAACGAAGAATGTTTTGTTAACTCTATCCATTTACTGTCTTGCGACGAGACAAAAATAGTCCATTGTCCAGATTCTTTAGTGCAGAAGGTGATTGAAGGCAAGAATGTAAGTCGGGAATTGTTGTTCTAAAGCATTCTAGCTGGGGCCTCAGATTTCGAAACAATGAGGCCGATGAGAACCAAAATCGCGCCAATAGTGGCGCGATTCAATCACAAATTCTTTTGGGTTTCAATACCACGCAATGCGGCTTCTTTCATCTGAGATGTCATGCCTGTCTGACTGATAAGGGCTTCCACATGGGGTATAGCTACAGTTCTTTGGATGCGCTTGTAAACATCTGTAGCTTCTTCCCAAGCTTTCTCAGGAGACCATTCTTTGCATTGACTGAAAAATTCTAGATACAAGCTCGCAAGAAGACAACGCATTGGCTGTTTGATCCAACAGTTTCCTGTTTTTTGGGCACTGATCGTCTTCTTTTGTAAAAAATCCAACCCCTTTAGAAGTCGTGTGGAGTTTGGCCCTAATCGATCTTGATTTTCTTTAAGGTAGGTCTCCGGATTTTTGAGCTGTGTTGCGTAAAATTGGAAATGGGCAAGATTTGATGGAGCATTGACTTGGAGTGCAAGCGAGAGGCGGCGTTTATCGAGGTCCTTTTCATTTTCATGAATGGATATAAAGAAAGGCTGGCAAAGAGGTTCATCATTAGAAGGACGCGCTGAATTCACTAAGATTTCAAAAAAGGGTTTGGAAGGATCATATGTGGAGGCTAAGTTGCCAACCATGCGTGATATGGCGTGCTTTTGCCATCCTTGTATCGCCTGGTCGTAACAAACTCTGTTTGTTCTGGGACGATGCCCCTCTTCATAACTCATAAGAAGGGAATGATGACCAAAACTCCCTATATCTCTGAAAGTTTCAATCGCCTTTTCAAGAATGGGTTCATTGGATCCGAGAAGTTTTTTCCCTTGGTTAAAATAATTCACCAGAATAAAGCGCGTAAAGGCAGCTCCTATTCTAGGATCAGAACCTTCTTTCCAACCATCCTCTGATCTTAAATTTAAGTAACCACTGATCACGTCTTTGCTGTTTTCAGAAATGAGCTTCCTATCGCGCATTTGATTGAGGCTTAAGTCAGTGTTCCCTGTCCAAAAGGGCATTGTGCTGGTAGAAAATGGATCTTGTGATAGTGGCTCATCGAAAAACGGGTTATTTGTTTGTGTAGGAAATGGATTATTTCCCCAAAAGGTAGAGAACTGTTGATCGAATCTTTTAGAAAAATCACCAAAATTAAATGCCATAATACACTTCCTTGCTAGCGGTTCTTTGCTGTTTCATTTTCCTCACTGGGTGTGCAGCTCATTACGAGAGACAGAAACCTAGCGAAGAAGAAAAAAAAGACTATAGCGCAAACTTAATAAAAAACAAAAGCTTTCTTAACCAAATCTTTAAATTCTGAGTCGAACGGAACGAGCAATTTATATGGATGGGGCAGAGAGATTTTACCGAATTGTAAATAGTGCTTTGAGGTAAAACTTTCGAGTATTTTTCAGATATGAACCTATCTCACTAAAATTTTTCGTCGATTTTTGGGATTATTTTGGCCTCTTTTCGATTCTTTTGCTGGGGGTTATATCAACTCGCGTATATTACCCCCAGAAAAAGAATTGAAAAGAGGCTCAAAAGAACCCGAAAATCGACAGAAACTTTTTAGTGAGATAGGTTCGTGGGTAAAATCCCCCTAAAACTGCAATTTTAGGGGCAGACTTTACCTAGATCGCCTGGGAATTTGAGGAGACTCGTACTTGTGGCTTTTCGCAACCATCGAAGAAGGGATCATTCCAGACTAGAAAGGTGCAAGCATCTTCAAAAAGGATGAGAGGTCTAGCAAGTCCTTCTTTTAGAGAAAGCCAAGCGAAGTCGATATGTTCTTCGGGATTGAGAACGATTTTAGGACGCTCTCCTTCGAGTAGAATTCCAAACATGTGATAAATATAATCAAAGTTGGGGAGTCGGATGTAAACAGCCCCAAATGATTGAATTTGTTTGCCTGTCAAGTCAATGGAAGTTTCTTCGAGAACCTCTCGAATCATTTCCGATTCTACTTCTTGTCCGCGATTGAGCTTTCCTCCTGGGATTGCCCACACGCCTCCCTGAAAGGAATCGGGATTGCGCAGAACAAAGAGTAGTTCATTGCCAGAGCGTATGTAGCACGTCGCAACTTCTATTTTGCAGGCAAAATCGGCGGGTGGATCGATAAATACTTGAGCTTTTAGATCGGTCATGGTGAGATTTCAGTTTAGATTTCAGAGATCGTTTATAAAAAACGGGAGGCAATAAGCCTCCCTTAAAGAACTAACGATGAGAGTTGCCTTCGCTATAGGGAAGGCGAGAAATGATCTCGTCGAGCTTATTGAGCTCGTCGAACTTTCTCTTAGAGACGTGCTGGCCTTCGTAGAACCAGTGGGATTCTGGTTTTCCTTCGGCGTAAACAATCGCTTCGCCGTGCTTGTAGTTGTTGACCCAGGAGATCTCTTGAGAGACGATGTCGCCATCGATGAAATGGCGTTCAACGCCATTTTTTTGCCCTTGGCGATAGGAGATTTCTAAGTAGCGGTTGCCGTTCTTGAAGTACTTGGCTGTGCCGTGCAGTTGGTCATTCACCCAGTCTTCGATGGCAAGGGGTTCTCCTGTTTGTGCAAAGGTGCGTTTTTCACCTTGAAGAGCGCCTCGGAAATACATCGCGATGGATTCAGGAGCGCCATTGGGATAGAAATTTTCTTTTTTGGTAGCATAGCCTTCAAAAATGGTCTCTCTTGCAGCTAAGGTGCCGTTGCGATCTCTGAGTACGCGCTGGCCGGAGCCTTTTTCCACGCGGGACTCGATCTCATTATTTGTAGAGAAGTACTGCCCTTCGAGAAGTTCTTCGCCGATGAATTCTTCAACGAGCATGGGGGAGCCTTCTTTATACCACATGGTGATCGAATAACGTGTAGGAGAAAGTTGGATCCACTCTTCCACAGGCATTCCTAAGATGTCGTAGGAAATTTCTTTGA
>JAHFTO010000064.1 GCA_023269355.1 Chlamydiota bacterium
AGGTCTGCTTTTTCTTGCTCTTCCATTTCGGGCGTAAATACATACCGTTGAAGACGATCATCTAAGCCTGCGCGAGCTTGCTTTCGCAGTTCCTCAAACTCATTTTCACACGGGAAAGAAGGGAGAATGGGCGTGATGGGCGTTAAGAGAAAACTACATCTTTCCGCAATCACACGTGTATTTTCAATCGCTTCGGGAAGATCGGCAAATAAAGCTTCCATCTCTTCCGATGATTTAAAGCTGTGATCCGGCGTTAAGCGTCTGCGATCTGTCTCGTTAACGTAGGTTCCTTGTGCAATACACAGCAAGGCATCATGGGCTTCATAGAGAGAGGGATCAGGGAAAAAGGCCTCATTCGTCGCAACAAGTGGCACATCATACTTATAGGCAAGCTCAATCAAGCTTTCTTCTATTTTTTCTGCATCTGGCGTAAGTTCCCCTTGGCGAGAAATTTCAATATACAACCGATCTTTGAACAAGGATTTGAGATTCTCTAAGTAAGCATGGCCATCCAAGCCCCGTAAGATGCATTTCCCGAGCCCTCCCACAGCTCCCCCTGTCAAAGCAATCAAACCATCTGTCCATGCTCCAAGGGCCTGAAAATCGATTTGAGGGGCATCCCCTTCCCTGCCCTGCAAAAACGTATGAGAAACAATTTTAAGGAGATTTTCATAGCCTTGTTGGTTTTGAGCCAATAACACAAGAAGATCGGTTTCTTGCTTGCGATCTGAAGGGGATGTTATCTGTATCTGACACCCAATGATCGGCTGAACTCCCGCATCCTTCGCCACCAAGGAAAATTCAAAAGCTCCGAAGAGATTGCCCGTATCCGTCATGGCAACAGCCGGCATATTATTCTTTTGAGCAAGCTCAATAAGCTTTTTAACAGGGATTGCCCCTTCTAATAAAGAATAAGCTGTATGAACACGTAGGTGGATAAACATGAGTATCTCTTTTCTTTGCCCATTTTATAGATAGCTTTTAATAAATTATGTTCTAACATTCTTATTGAGAAAAAGTAAGGAAAAAGGTCTATAGTAAGGATATCTCTCCCCTTGTGGGAGAGGTAGCCCTAGCGCGCAGCGACTGGGCAAGTGAGGGGGATATTAAAATTTTGCGAAAGGGGTCTTGTCAAAAAAATGCTAGACCCCCAACGAAATCCAGTCTAAATCTTTTGAGAACTAAATGACGGAACTCTGAGAACAAATGCATCTTTCTCTTTCCCCGCAAGCCTTTGTAGATTGGCTTCAACACTATCCTGCTGAAGCATTAACCATTGTACAGCTGATCAGTTGTGGTGTGATCATTTTGTTCATGATGCGTTTCTTTGGCGCAATGGGTTTGATCGTTTATAGCTCAATTGCGGTGATTGCGGGGAACCTTCAGGTTCAAACGGCAGCAATATATAGCTTTTTTCATGAGCCTATTGCTCTGGGGACGATCGTTTTTTCATCTATCTTTATTGTTAGTACCATTTTAACCGAGTATTATGGGAAAAATAAAGCACAACAAGCGGTGTGGCTAAGTTTTTTAGCCATGATTTTGTTGACCTATTTTATGTTGCTTGCGGTTGGTTTTAAGCCAGCAAATGGTTTTGGTTCAACCCACAAGGCCATAAATTTACTTTTTATTCCCGCACCCGCGCTCATTACCGCTAGCCTTATCGCCTATACCATAGGACAATTGAATGATATTTGGGTTTTTGCGACGCTTTCTCGCCTGACCCGTGGGAAATATCTTTGGTTGAGATCTTTGCTGGCCATTCTTATTGGGGGATTTTTAGATATCCTCATTTTTAGTGTGCTTGCTTGGGTGATTTTTGCGCCTCACCCCTTGCCGTGGAAGACAGTCTTGCTTACTTACGTGTTAGGACCCTATCTGTTTCGGGCTATTGCAGCTATTGCAGGAGTCCCCTTTATTTATTTAGCACGTCTTATGGTAAGGACATAACCTATGTTTGATTTTAAAATAACCTATCGCTCACCTGTCTCAAAAGCGCGTTTAGGGAAGCTTTCCACACCCCATGGCATTGTAGAAACGCCTGCCTTTATTTTTTGTGCGACAAAGGCAGCCATTAAGGGGGCGACCCCTCAAAATATGAGTGACGAAAATACGCAAATCATTCTCTCGAATACTTATCATTTGATGCTTCAGCCCGGTCCAGAAATTGTGGAAAAAATGGGAGGACTTCATTCTTTTATGGGATGGAAGGGACCCATGTTGACCGATTCAGGCGGATTCCAGATTTTTAGCTTGGGCCATGGATCTGTTGCGGAAGAAGTTAAAGGACGGCGCCATTCAAAGCGTCCTAAGAGCTTGCTCAAGATTAATGAGGACGGGGCAACATTTAAGTCTTACCTTGATGGAAATCAACACACCTTAATGCCGGAAAGATCGATTCAAGTGCAACGCTCCTTGGGCGCGGATCTTATTGTGGTGCTGGATGAGTGTACCCCTTTCCACGTTGACAAAACTTATACGGAACAATCCATGCACTTGAGTCACCGTTGGGCGGAACGTAGTTTAAAGGAATTTCAAAAAAAACCAGAAGGAGTGCAAGCGCTCTATGGCATAACGCAGGGTGGTGTTTATCCAGATCTGCGCCGTCAAAGTGCGGATTTTGTGAATAGTCTTCCCTTCTTTGGGCATGCGGTGGGGGGATCCTTGGGAGCCGATAAGACGCAAATGGCGGAAGTCGTTGAAATGGCGATGGAACCTTTAGATCCTATACGTCCTGTCCATCTTTTGGGTGTGGGAGGGGTGAGTGACATTTTTGCTGGGGTGCGGCAGGGGATTGATACCTTTGATTGTGTCCATCCCACTCGTCTTGCGCGCCATGGAGGGGCACTTGTTCCTGCCAACTTGTGGAGATCAATGGGAGAGGATCCAAAAGGTCGGGAGCACATGAATCTCCGCAATGCTCGCTTTCGCGATGATTCTAACCCGATTGATGAAACGTGCGGATGTCAGACGTGCCAAACCTTTTCGCGGAGCTATCTCCATCATTTGCTCAAAGCAGGCGAGCTGATCGTCATGCATGCCTTAACCATTCACAATGTCCATTTTATGAACCGTCTTTTAAAATCTATTCGCGAGGCCATTGCGCAGGAACAGTTGATTGAGGCTGAGCAATATTGGGTGGCTTAAGAGTTTTTTAACTCATTTGTATAAAAATGTGGTATAAGTAATAAAAAAATAAAGTTTAAGGGAGAGCTCGATATGAAACAAACCATTTTCGCTTTAACAGTGCTTTTGATCGGGAACTTTCAGAATGCCATGGCGATGGAACCTCTTGAAAAAACTGAAAAGAAACAAGAAGTCTGTCAGCAATTGAAGGACTGTAAAGCAGCTTGGCAAAAGACTCTCCACTCAACGGATACAATACAACTTAGCGAATGTGTTGATGCGTGCAAAGCTGTTAGAGGAAAATGTTCAACTGAAAAAGTCTCAACGGCCGAGGCCCATAGATTAAGCTGCAAAAACAGCCTGAATAAGCTTCAGCAGAAAAAAGAAAATATGCGGAAGTAGGGGGATACTAGCTTCCGCGAACAAAATTTAGAACACTCCTTATGGTGTCATATATGGACGAGTGGAGCCAGTCAATAAGAAAGCGTTGCAACGTACGGACGGTTAATAAGGATGCTGTCATATATTCGGTTTCAATTGAGCGTTCCTAAATGGGTTCTCAATTGCCATAATGGTTTCTGCATTCTGTCTATGTATCCTTGGGTAGCCAATCATCCTCACGGCTTCTAGAGCCTTGACATATTACGGATTCGTCCCAGAATGCTTGTTCATTAACCCCTTACCTTACGTTCTCTTATAACTGTTAACCTTTTTGTTTTTTTTATATTATTTTCATTATATTGGCTCATATTCTGTATCGTTTATAACAACTGTATACGCAATTCTTGCAAGCTTATTGGCGACCGCAACAGCGATAAGATTGAAATGTTTTCCTTCTTTAAGTTTCTTTTGAATCCATATAAGAAGTTTATCCTGTGGATCTTTAACCTTTTTTGCACGAATCACAACAGATCTCCCAGCTTGAACAAGCATCGTTCTTGCATAACGATCTCCTTGCTTGGTTATACTGCCCAAGACGACCTCATCGCCTGATGTATATTGCTTTGGCACAAGACCAAGTGAGGCTGCGAAGTCTCTCGGAGAATCATAACTTTCTATAGAAGCATTACTTAAGCAGCTGGCATTGATCGGGCCAATTCCTAAGACTTTTTGAAGTTTTGTTGCTTTTTTGCTTTGCTTATTACTTTCTATAATCATTTTGTCTATTAATTTTTCTTTTTCGCATAAGGTTATGATTTCTTTGCCTTCTGCTTTTAAAAGTTCGTATGTATGTTTGCTTATGTACTTTTCTTGATAAGCCTGCTCGACTTCTTCCAGACAAGCTTTAGAGAATTTTCCCTTACTGAGCTTTGTAACATATCCGTATTCATACAAGGAAGAGATCAAACAATTTGTTTTTTGCACTCTATCTCGAATAGTATTTTTTCTTGTTTTGTGTAGAAGTCTTACATCTTGCTCTTCTTTGGTTCTAGCTTGTACAGTTTTTAATTCTGGATCACGTACAGCTTTTGTAATAGCAAGAGCATCATTATAATCATTCTTTTGTTTTGATTTTGCATAGATTTTTACATCTTTTGTTTTCATCAGCTGAACTTTGTAATCCAGAGAAGAAATTTTTTGTGCCCAGTAATTTGAGCTTCCGCAGGCTTCCATAGCGATAAGAGTATCTTTCTCTAATTCAGAAATGGCTTTGAGAAATTTATCTCTCTTGGTTTTAAAACGTTTTAGAACTTTTCCGTTTTTATCAGTGATGACAAAATGCATAATATTCTTTGCCAAATCTATTCCAGTTATTGTATTATGTTCCACGGTATGGACTCCTTGTTAAATCGTTGATTTAATTGGCGCTTCAAACATTCTTGTTTGAATGACGCCGTGAGAGTGAAGCAGATGTTGCCTCACTCGTCCATACCATCATCCTCGGACTAGAACCTCTTGAATTTTCGAAGAAAATTCTTCAGAGGTTCTTG
>JAHFTO010000065.1 GCA_023269355.1 Chlamydiota bacterium
TTTTCATTTGAAAATTTTCAATCCTGTGTACACTACGTTTTTCGCTTTTTTGAGATGCCTCTCATAGACAAAATAGGCTCAAAAATGGCCTTCAGGTGTCAAACTCGGGATGCTTTATATCCATTTGGCTGTTGAACTAAGTGCCCTACTCTTTGCCACATACGTTGCCAACTTTTGTTTTTGTGAACATCTTGCTCATGAATGTATACAAAAAGTGTGTTTTTGTATACATTCATGCTTGTTTAAGGTGTAAGTGTTTAATAATTAGATGAATGAGTATTTGAGCGCCAACAGCCGGCAATATGGTCATTCACCAGGCCGACGGCTTGCATGAAGGCATAAATAATTGTAGAGCCGACAAATGTCATGCCTCGCTTCTTTAAATCTTTGGAAAGGGCATCACTTTCAATAGTGGTCACAGGCACATCTTTTAAACTTTGCCGATGATTGATGATGGGAGTTGAGGCTACAAAATTCCAAACGTAGCGATCGAAGGAGCCAAATTCTTGCTGAATGGTTAGAAACACTTTGGCATTTTGACGGGCAGCGTAAATTTTTAACCGGTTACGGATGATTTCTTGATTGTGGAGTAAGGCATCTAACTCGTGATTGCTCATCGATGCCACTTTAGTGGGGTCGAAGTTGTGAAAAGCTGCGCGATATCCCTTGCGCCGTTTGAGGATCGTTTCCCAACTCAATCCTGCTTGTGCACCTTCTAGGATGAGCATCTCAAATAAATGCCTATCCTCGTGTACGGGAATGCCCCACTCATGATCGTGGTACTCAGCATAAAATTCCTTGCCGGGGACTCCGCCAAAACAGCGCTTTTTTTCATCATGGGGGATTTGGATTGATCTGTTTGTCATTTCCCTCCGGTAAAGAGCTTTTTGCGATAGCTGCTTAGAAGAACCAGGCTAGCCAGAAGCATAAAAACTCCTGCGACGATAATCGGTGCTTGAGTGCTCACTCCAACAAAGAGGCCGGCTAGGAGGGGACTTGAGGCAAAAGCGAAGGAGTCAACAGATTGCAAAATTCCCATGATTTCTCCTTGGGAGTCTTCTTTAACAGAGTTGGAGACGATTGTTGTGCCGGTGGGAAAGACAAGAGCAGCTAGGAATTGCTGGATGGGAATATACCACCAAAAAATAGTGACGTTGGAGTGAAAAAGAAGAGGAAAGATAGAAATGCTAAGGAGAATTAGAGAGATAAAGAGAACGGGAAGCGGTTGAAATCTGTTTACAATGGGCCGGATGAGGAGTCCTGAGCTCACTGCATAGAATGCAGCGCCATAAGCGTAGAAATTTCCCACCTGTGAGGGATCTAAGTGATATTCTTGGATCCAGGTTACCGGTATAAATTCCCAGTAAAATGACCATCCGGCGCAAAAGAAGAAGAAGCTGAGAAAAAGTGCGCGCAAAGCGGGGACCTGGAAGGCTTTTTTTAAATTTTTAAGACCGAGGGTGAGGCTCAACTGCACGTTTCTTCTGATATGGTGCGTTTCAGAGAACCAAAAGATTAGCAGGATCAAGTTAATTAGAGAGAAGACACTTGAGAATAGGAAAGGCGCCGCAAAACCCCAAGAGGAGAGGGCTCCTCCCAGAAAGGGACCGAGGGTAAATCCGATGCCGCTTGACATGCTGGCCAGGCCAAAATGTTTTGCTTTTTCCTCCGGTTTACTGATATCAGCGATGGCTGCATATACAGCGGCGACATTTCCTGTCCCGACTCCCACAATCAAGCGCCCTATGAGTAAAAGAAGGAGGCTTTCTGCAAAGACACCAAATGCACAGAGGAGATAGCCCAGAATAATGATCAGCAAGGTATTTTTGAGGAGAGGTTTGCGTCCCTTTTGGTCTGAGAGTGTTCCTACAATTGGCGAGCTAAGAAATTGAGCTAAAGGCCCGGCGGCCAGGAGAATGCCAAGCCAGGTTCCCCTAACGACATCAGATGTTTCTATTGAGAAAAAATGGGTTCCCTGATCAAAGATCATGGAGGAGAACATGGGATAGACAAGGCCAATGCTCATCCAATCCAAAAAAATGGTGAGAAGAAGAATAAAGAGAGAAAATCGATGGCTTTCTGATTTTATCGGCATTTAGTCAGGATATCAAATCCATGGTTTTTTGTACTGTTGATTTTCAAGCTTTGTCTTTAGTCAGTAGGAATAAGCTTTTGAAACAATGCTACTAATGTGCTTATTTCGCTCTCTTTAAGGGGATTAAAAAAAATGTCGTCCATTCGTTCCACAGCAGGCAGCGCATTGCTCAGTACTTGAGATCCTTTTGGAGTTAAGGAGACGTTTTTTGCACGTCCATCAGATGAGAGATCTCTTTTGATTAGATTCTTTTGCTCAAGCCCCTTAAGGATTTGGGAATTAGTATTTGGATCCAAGCTTGCCATTTTTCCAATAACTACTTGAGTAATGTTGTCTCCATTTCTAGTTAGCCAGCCTGTAGCTGCCAGCACTACAAATTGAGGATGAGTTAAGCCAAAAATTTTAAGAATCGTCTCGATACTACTTCTCCATGAGGTACTGATGTGCCATAAGAGGAAGCCTGGACTTTGTTTTGGACCTTCATGGACGCTGATCTTTTTAAAATTGGTTCTTTCACTCATTTAAGTACTCCCATATTTTTAGCGATCACCTCGAAGTCTTCAAAAAGGATCTCAAAAGAACCTTTCCTGAAGGGAAATCCCCATTTCTTTTTATCTTTTATAAAGGACAGTTCTTCTAGCAACGGTTCAATGCGAACTTGTTTTGTTTTTAAAAAAGAAACGTTCCTACGCCAAGGGATAAAATCCTTGCTCATTTCGAAGGTGTACGGCTCGCCTTGGTCAATTGTTCCAATAGCAGTAAAACAACGACAAGCATCTTTCTCTCCAAAGTGATATGTGGGAGAGTAGTAAATCAGCCAATCTCCTTCGGACATGTGTTTCAAAGTGCCAATTTTCCCATGACAAACCTGAGCGAAGCCTCCTTTAACACCTCTTTGAACATGCTCATGAGAGGCAACTCCTATCCAATATCTTGTCATCGATTTGCCTCAGCAAGTTTATAGGCTCTGATTTTATGTCCATCTGGATCAAGAATAACAAAAGTACGTCCAAAATCCATGTCCGTGGGTTTTTGAGCAACAGTTACATGCTTTTTACCCCACTGTTCATACAGAGCATCTACATTTTCTGTCGGAAAGCAGATTTCTAATGCGCCGGCAGGAACTTCAACACGAGGTTCTGGGCCTTGCTCATAAGTTCGGCCACTTAGGCCGCTATAAACGCTCGGAGAGCTTGACTATTCCTCGGTTTTCCTAACATTGGCACTCGACGCATTACAGTCTCAAATAACTTACCATGTTTCTTCTGAAAAAAACGCTCACCAGGAGTTGTCCCATCTGGCCTCTGAACATGAAAGTTATGTACCACAGTTAGCGCACCTAAACGATTTGAACTAAGCCTATGCGCTCCATGATGCTTCATGTCCAGCACTCCATTCCTGCCCTCAACACAGGAGCTAGATCGTTGAAACCACCGAGCGACCTCAGCCGCCTTCTTTTGCAAATTCTCCCTCTCCATGCTTTGTAAAGGTCCTTCTCGTGCTTTTGCCCTCAGCTTTTCAAGGATTGGCACCAAAGCTTTACGTTCTTTTGTAGGCGTTTTTGTGAATACCCATTCAAGATACTCAAGAGGAATCAGGACCTCTCGAAAAAATCTCTCACTCTCAGGAGTAAGATTTTGCTCTTCAATAAATTGTTTAAGAAGGAGAAAAAAATAGGTCAGATAAGAAATCATTGGAGCAATTTGCTCTTTTGCTTTGGCAATTTTTTTTAAGCAATTGTCAGCAAGTTCAGTTTCTCGAGCAGCAACTTCTACTTTTTCTGTCCGCGCTTCTAGTTTACCCTTAACCATCTCGGGGGACTGCCATTCTCCCGTTGCCAAGTCTATCGGATGATAATCTTGACCCATCCCTTTAATTGATGCTTTAACCTCTTCTCGTCGGGTCATCCTTACCTTTAACCCGTACGCTCTCAAATCTCGAGTCCTTTTTGCTTCTTGAGCAATCTCTGAGCTCCCTCCATGTTTCTCTATAACGCGCGCCAGTTTCTTCTGTTCTTTCTCAAGCTCCTTTTCCATTTCTCTTTCCTGGGCCTTCAAAGGCCCAGCTGTCGCTCGGCTCAGGTCTTGTTGAACATGAAAGAGATCGGGAGAGTGCTCTACTTTTAGTTCTTTCTTAACATGCGCCATTAACGCTGTTCCACCATCAATGGTCGAACTGAGTATTTCAACGTTTAATCCATCTAACGCTTCGTTCGTAGCCAGATTCCAATCTTCCGCTCTTCTCTGCTCCGCATACTGCTCTACTAAGATGAAGTTTGATATTAACTCAATAGCTACTAAGCAGGGACGACCCATGTGAAAGGTTTCATCCTCACTGAGAGCAATTTTTCTTTTGGGCATCCCTTTTGCAAGAGCATGTCGCTGCTCTTTGCCAAAAGCGACTATTTCTTTTTCAAAACGAGCAGCAAAATTATGAACTGCACCTGTCGAATGGGCGACCCAATTCTCCAACTGAGAAAGTTTTAAGAATTCTTGTAAGCTGCGGCTTCCGCAATTCCGATACTGAATTACAAAATGCACTGCCGATATGATCCTGTGAAGTGCTTCCGCTCCAACTGGACTGTTAAAAAATCTATCAAGTTCGTCATTCTGCGCCTGAGATTCGTTCCAGCCCTGGAATGTTGATCTGGGGATCTTCAAGATCCTGGCAGCTACTCTTTGGCTGCAGTTTGCTTCAGAGTTGGTTAACTCTTGGTATGCCACCCACTTTCTCGATATAACTTCTCTAGAACGGTGAATTTTTGTTGTGACATTTTTTGGTGAATTTGTAGATAATTCATGCATGGGGCGAAAGCCTGCGCTAACAGGTGTTGATTTTTCAGACGCCCCATTTTATGCAGCATAAATTTTTTACTTCAACAATTTAGTGGCCGAAAATTTATGCCTGTTCTGAGCAAGGCC
>JAHFTO010000006.1:0-22567 GCA_023269355.1 Chlamydiota bacterium
TTTTAGGTATTTTTTAGAAAGTGTTTGAGAACTAAGCTTCTGTCGATTTTCGGGTTCTTTTGAGCCGCTTTTCGATTCTTTTTCGTGGGGTTATATCAAACTGCGTATATTACCCCACGGAACAGAATCGAAAAGCGACCAAAATAATCCCGAAAATCGACGAAGCCTTAATTCTTAAACACCCTCTTAAATTTTCCAAGTATGTTGGAGGTCTGTTTTGAACTTTTCAAGTGCTTGGAACTTGAAACTATGGGAAACGTACCCGCTAGATTCGCCTATCATGGCCTCTCTTCCGAAGTCGCCCTTGAAACACGGATCGGAAGGTTTGCGCAACTGTTTCATCTGGCTTCGAGTTTCTGAATAAACGATGTGAAGTGTATCAAATAAAAAGCGTGCTGGGTTTTTCTGTCCCTCAGGCAGGTCTTTGGCATCTAGATTTAACTCTTCCAGCATTTCTATGACCTTTGGAAGCAGGGAAGCTTGATCTCCATAACGCAGGCAAATTTCGATGAGCAGGGTTAAAAGTTCTACCTGAGTGCGCTCTGCTGCGCGCAGCCTCTGTTGATGCGTGGTCTTAAAGCTGAGATTAGAAAATGCCAAGATGAAGTGATTCGGTGTGATAATTTTCTCTGGAGTTTCATTTTTTTGGATATGGTAGAGATGGATACAGCTGCGATAAAAAGGGTTATGATCGCCTGCTGGAAAACCCTGTATTTTTATGGGGAATAGGAATTTTAAATCATCGAGATTCTCCATATCTTTTATAGCTTTATTGAAACCTTCATCGGACAGCGTGGAAAGAAGTTTTATGGAATTGTTCAGAGAACACACGGCTAGTTTTAGATCTTTCAATTCCTGACTTTCCGTTTTCGAGGAGGGAAGGATTTCAATGACGCTACTTCCGCATTTGATGGGAGGTGATTCGAGGATAAGTTGCTTCATTATGGTCTGAGCAATCTTAATTTCGAATTGTGTCGCCCTATTTGGATGGGACATAGCTAGAAGCTCAATCTGCTTGGTATATTTTTCGTGTTTTTCTGTAGTGAAGCTTTCAGGGCTGTTTTTGAGTTTACCCATGAGTTTTTCGATTCTTGGATCAACACCCGTATTTCCTTCCAAAAGGTATTTTATGATCTTATTGGCAAAGTCGATCTTAGCTTGAATTTTGCTGACATCTTCTGTGCACTTAAGCAGAGCTTCAGAGTCTAATTTAGCGGATAGGTATGAGATTGCTTTAGCCATGCTTCCACACATGAAAAGGTGGATATGATGTTCTCCCAGGTTAATCAGGGTGATATCCCATTTGCTCTTGCTTTTCACTTTCGCAGAAAGCTGATTGATTTCTTCCTGAATGGGTGTTTTAAAATTGAGAACAGGGGGTGTAGTGGGTATCATGAGCTAAGTCTCCTTTTTTTACAGATCGGATTTTCTGGGGAAAGACATGCTATTTGTTGAGGAGGAATTTGTCAATTTTTACTCGATGTTCCACTTATAAGGCCTTGAGCAAACAGCGCTCAAGGCCAGAGGCAAGACGTCTAGGATCAGATTTGCCAAGCGCGAATGAGAGATTCCAAAACCTCTTGAAGAGCTCCGAGCTTGAGATCAGCATGTAGTTCTTTCCCAACATCGCTTGCAAAAGCCTGGCGTCCGAAGTCGCCCTTAAAGAGTGGATCGCAAGGATTGAGCAATTGGGGTTCCTTCTTTTGTATTTCCGAGTAAATGCTAAAAACCGCTTCAAAGAGAAAGTGAGCAAGGTTTTTCTTGCCCATAGGTAAATCTTTCGGATGCAGCTTTAACTCTTCCATCATCATGACGACCTTTGGAATCATATCGTCTTTGTCTCCGCTGTGCATAAGGCTGGCAGTTAAAAAGATTAAAAGCTCCATTTGAACTCTTTGTACAGCGCGCAATCTCTCTTCGTGAGTAGTCTCTCCTCCGACATCTTGAAATGCAGTGCAACCCCAGTTGAGATCTTCTGGGTTAATCTTCTGAGGATTTTCATTTTTTTGGATGTTGTAGAGATGGAAATAGATCCTATCGGCAATTTCTTGCTCGCATGGCTTATTCAGGGAAAATGAGAATTTTATGCCATTCAAAGAAGAGATTCCTTCTATAGATTGATACACTCCTTCGTCAGAGAGCTGAGAAAGGGCATTTATGGAGGTTTGCAACAGCTGCACAGCCAATTTTAACTGGTATGTATCCTGTTTTTCTTCTCTTCTGGGTGGATGGATTTCCTGATTTGAATAAATTTTAAATTCGCCATCCTCGCTGGAGGAAGCGGGATCGCCGCTATCATAGGTAAATTTATCCTCGGCATTCTCGGGTTTTTTCCAAGGCTCCAAATAGAAATTCTGTCCTTCATACAGATCGTCGTCATCGAGCTCTTCGTTACTACGGTCATAGTAGTATTGTTGAGTATTTTCTTTATGATAGGTTTGGACAATAGCTTCAATTTTGTATCGCGCACTCTGAATGATTTCGCGGCTTATTTCATTCGGATTGTATTGAGCGAGGCGATTGATGTTTATAGAATATTTCTCTAGTTTTTCAAAGCTTAGGGATTCTGCGCGGTCGTTTAATTTGCCCATGAGTGCTGCAAGTCTAGGATCGATCCCTGTATCTTGTGTTTCCAAGTATTGGATGACATCCCGTGCAAAATTAATTTTATCCGACAATTTTCTCATTATAGAGAGGATTGACCTCTGGGCTTTTTCATCTACTCTTTCGCAGAGATTATAAATTCCTGCTGCCATGCATCTATACATCTCAATGTTTACGATAGCTTGAGACAGCTGGATAGGTTCGATTTTCCATCGATAGCCCTTCATTGCCTGGGAAAGGTGTTGTACTTCATTTTGAATAGGGCCAGCTAGATCATTTCTTTGTTTTGAGGATTCTAATTTAATCATAAGACAACCTTTTGGTTTTTTATGGGGCAATAGGCTATGCGTTTAGGGGGTATTTGTCAATTTTTAAAGGCCTTGGGGCTTAGGATTTGCCCCAAGAGGATTGGTATTAGATTTTCCAGGTTTGCTTCAGCGAGTTCGTAACCTCTTTTAAAGCATCCAGCTTGAACTGCAGGGAAACAATCTCACTCGTTTCTCCTTTAAACGCTCCTCTGCCAAAATCGCCCTGAAAACAGTCATCAGAAGGGGAGAGCAGGGAGGTGTCCCTCTTTTGAGCTAAAGAGTATTTAGAGTGGACGGTTTCAAATAGAAAGCATGCAAGATTTTTCTTTCCGTTAGGCAGGTCTTTTTCATTGAGCTGCAATGCTTCCATCATATCCAAGACCTCGGGAACCAGGTGTTTCTTGAAAGGGTCATCTAAGAAGCGGCCCAGTACATGTAATAAGAGTTCTATATGAGCGCGTTGGACAGCGCGCAATTTTTCATCATGGGTCGTATTGCCATCAACCTGCTCGAAAGCCGTAAATCCCCAGTTAAGGTCCTTCTGGTTGATTTTCGAGGGGTTTTCATTTTTATGAATTGTGCAGAGATGGAAATAGATCCTTTCTGCAATCCCTTGCTCGCAGAGCTCAGTCATTGGGAAAGAGACCTCCGTTTTATTCAGGTCTGAAATCCACTCCAATGACTCATAAAAACCTTCATTCGAGCGCTTTGACAGAGCGCAGATGGCCTTTTGGAGCTGAACCAACTCTTTAACTTGTTCTTCTAAAGTCTTCAACTTAGTTTCTACAGTGAAATTGCTATTTATAGAATCGCAGCTTGAGTCTTCACTATCGCTACTTGTGCTATCAGAGCTTGGTGCTTCGAGTACTTTTGTGATCATTTCTATTTGGAAGCCTAACGACTCAATTGCAGACAATGTCTTCTCATTGGGATGGGACTCGGTCACTGTATGGAGTTTTGAAGAATAGCTATTGAGTTTTTCTATAGTTAAGCCCTGAGAGTTGGTCAGTTTGAGTTGGATTTTTACAACCCTGGGATCGATATCATTCAGTCCCATTTCATAGTGTTGGATGAGCCTTTCTGCTAGGTAGATTTTAGCCATTACCTTTTGCAATCTTTGGAGGATTTCGATGCGCGCTCGTTCATCGACTCTTGCGCAGAGTTCACAGAGCCCTGTAGCGATACTTTTCCAGACAGTGAGGGTAAAGATATTTGTCGTGAGTTGGAGAGGCTCTATCTTCCATTTGTAGCCTTTCAACGCTTGAGGAGAAAGCAGCCAATCGATTTGTCCATGGATAGGCGTAGCTAAATCGTTTCTTTGAGCGGGTGAGAATTGGATCATAAAACAACCTCTGGTTTTTTTGGCGAAGTAGGCTATTAGTTTAAGGGGGATTTGTTAATTATTTAGGCGGGATAAAGGCCTTGGGGCGAGAATTTGCCCCAAGACCCAAAGAGAACACTAGAATAGGGTTAGATATTCCAAGTTTCCTTGAGAGACTTCGCAACCGCCTCAATGGCTTTGCGCTTTTCTTCAACGGAAAATTTAGAATGCTGATCGCCTACAAAAGCGTTTCGTCCCAAATCATCGATTTCTATTATTTCGAAGTTATTCTCAACATGAACATTGTAGAACTCTTCAAAAAGAAGGTGTGCGAGATTTGCCTTTCCTTTAGGCATGTCTGAAGTGTCTGGCTTCAGGCCTTCCATCAAATTGATGATTGAAGAAAGCCACTGATCATTCTCGTTATTGAAGCTTTCTTCTGCTAAAGCAAGTGCTTGCTCCATCAGAACACGCTCTACAGCGCGCTTTCTGTCTGCATGGGAAACCTTTTCAAGAGACTGAAATGCTTTAGATCCCCAGTTGTAGTCATTAGGATCCATTTTGATTTTAGTTTCAGAAATCTTGTAGAGATGGAAGTAAATTCTGCCCAAGATCTCATCCTGACCTTTCAATGCAACGAGGATAGAGTCTATCGTTGTACTGAAATTCCCATCGTTGCATCCAGCAAGAACCTCATTGGCTTTTGCTAATTTGCCAAATACTCCCATTTTTTCATCAAAAGCTTTGACGTTAAATTGAGGAGCAATTTTCTCCTTGGATTCTGACGTAATAGAGAGTGATGAAGAATTGGAGACGTTCCCTACCTCATCAGTTTTTTTCTCTTTGCGTCTGCGAGGAGCATGATCGCTAGGATTCTGTTGAACAACGCTTGATGAAAGAAGAGAAAATTCTTCATTATGAGCTCCTTCCTCATAGAAGAAGGCATCTTCACCGACGTCTTTAAAGTTATGTTTCTCCAGGTTGAAGTCATCTTCATCCCCAGAAGAGTAGTTGAACTCTTCGTTATTGTGATGAGTTATTTGGCTTTTTTGAGCATTAGCTTCCTTTATGTCTGCCTGATAACCTTTATCGAATGCTTCATCAATTTGCTTCAGAAGCTCTGCATTTTTGATGGTGACATTCTCTGAGTCATTCGGGCCTGCATCGATGTTGTCATTGTTGTTGTTTTCGATGTTGTCCGAGAGAATAATTTCTTTGTCGGTCTCTTTCGACTTTGTCTCGACTTTATCTTTCTTGTGATGCTTTTGAAGCTTAATAGTTTTTGGGGTGAGATCATCCGTATTTGTATTGAAGAGACTGTCTATATTTGAAGAATCATCATTATCACCGTCAACACTGTTAGTCTCAGATGAGGACTCATTGCGAGCTTCGATGATTTTCTCTATTTGCTCTTGAGCTTGCTCGATGGCATCTGATGTAGCCTGGTTACAGATATTGGAATTAGCAAGAAATTTCATCCTTTCAACATAGCGATTAAGCTTCTGTTCGGACAATTGATCAGCCTTATCGGTCACTTTGCTCACAATTACTTCAATTCTTGGGTCGACAGAATCGCTTTTTGTATCGAAGTACGCAATGAGTGTATTTGCGAACTCGAGTTTACCCGATAGTTTGTCAAGGGCATCATAGTTACTTTTTACAAGTGTTTCATCGACTCTAGCGCAAAGGTTGTAAAGCTTGTTAGTAGTACCGGTCCATCCAGCAACAAAGACCATTTGAGCGGAGAGTTGGATGGGGTTGATTTGCCATTTGTAGCCTTTCATTTGCTGTGCAATCCAGCTCGTTTGCATGTAAATGGGTTGGAGTAGGTCATTTCTTTGGGTGGGTTTGTTCTCAATCATAAGTCGAACCTCGTTTTTTTTGTTTGAACCGACTTGTGTTTATTCAAGTCAGTTTTATGGCCAAACAGCGTATTTCTTTGTGCTTGAATTTGTCAATTTAAAATTTTCTCGAGGGAGATCAAGGGAATTAAGTATCAAAGTCTTGGGAATTTTTTTGAGGTGTTTAATGATTAAGTTTCTGTTAATTTTCTGATTCTTTCAGAGGGCTCTCAAGGAGCGTGATCCGTCGCCATCATGAAATCATTTATTTTCGCAATTTTGTCTTGCCGGCAATTTCTGTTTTGGATTAAGATGTCCCTCTAAAATTTAGAGTTAGAGACTCTTATGCGGGGTATTAGCTCAGTTGGTTAGAGCGCCACGTTGACATCGTGGAGGTCAGCTGTTCGAGTCAGCTATATCCCATTACCATGAACACTCCCGCAAATCAATCTATGGTTTCTCTAAATCAGACTGCAGCGATCTTAATGGCTTCTGCAGTAACTGAACTCTTTCCTGGAACCCTTCTCATCGAAGGGCAGGGGACTCCTGACTTTTTTTACTACGATTTTTTATTTCCCTTTGAGTTCCAAGAAGATTTTTTAACTCTGATCGAAGAGCGTATGCGTCTTATCATCAGGGAAAAAAGGGCTGTCAAGCTTCTTGAGATGATGCCGGCTAATGCGGCCTCCATGCTACGGCATCGCGGACAGATTCTTGCCGCTGACCGTCTGGATGCGGTGGAAAGGGCGGTTGTGGAGATGTGCCAGATCGGGGACTTTGCGGCGTATTCGCCCGTGCCCTTTTTAAAAGATCTTTCTATCCCCTTCATCAAAATCTTAGAAGGATTTCCTTTAGGAATCTCTGGCCGAAAGACCATTCGCATTGTCGGTGCGGCCGCTTTGCAAAAAGATGTTTTGAAACTAGCTGCAAAAAAACAGTCGGTTTCAGAGAGGTCCCATCTCACGCTCGCTCGGGAAATGCAGTTATTTGAGCCTCTAGAAGATCTTTGGATGTGGCGCGCAAAAGGGGTGCTTCTTCGCAAACAGCTTCTTCGGATCTGGCAAGAAGAGCATGTTAAGCAGAAATTTGAACTCATTGCCTCGCCGATTGCATTTTTGGGAGAGGGGACAGAAAAAGGCCTGACCACTGCTCATGTTCAGTATTTCTTACAAACGGGCGCTGCTAAAGTTGCAGAAGTGGCCCTTGTGACTAGCTCACAAATTTCTGATCCGGCGATGGGACTTTTCTCACCGGGAGCCTATTTTGCCGACCAGGCCTCTGTTTTTTGTGCTGATGAGAAACTTTTAGAAGAATGTATTTCTTCCTTGCATTTCATCCTTAAGATCCCTAAAATTCTAGGTTTTGAGTTCGAAATAGTTTTATCAATTTCGAGCGAGGGCTCTCAGAAAGCGAGGTCGAAAGCGACAGCTATTTTGCGAGAGGCCTTGGAAAAAGCAGGCGCTGCTTTTACCACCGAAAACGACTTTCGCTCTGGGATTTTGGCGAGCATCGATGTTCGCATTGCAGATGCGCTAGGGAGACGGTGGACAGGCCCCTCTTTAAGAATTCCAGAAGTGGCTATGCCCTCTGGGAAGGGCAGTATGCTCATCCGCTGTGCATTTAGCTCATTAGAGCGGATTGCAGCGCTGCTTTTAGAGAAAAGCGGAGGGCTGATGCCGCTTTGCGTAGCTCCCGAGCAGGTAAGAATTCTAGTTGCGACGAGCAAATCGAATGCTTATGCTGCACAAGTATGCAAAAAGCTGCAGGCCCAAGAGTTCCGTGCCACACTTAATTGTGGAGACGGGTCTCTCAAAGAGCGAGTGTATCAAGCATTGAAAGAGAAGGTGCCCTATATCCTTCTGCTTGGCGAGCGGGAAGAGAAGGAGCAAACTCTAACGGTGCGGAGCCTGCTAGAAAACAAAGAGCAGACCTTGTCGTTTGATGAGTTCTGCATGAGAATGAAAAGTGAACTGGGGAGTTTTACCTCTGAACTTACGAATTAATAGAGAAATCCGCGCTCCTAAAGTCCGTGTCATTGATCAAGATGGCGCGCAGCTAGGAGTGTTGACAGTAGTAGAAGCGTTAACAAAAGCTGAGCTTGCAGGTTTGGATCTCGTTGAGATTGCGCCTAGCGCAGAACCACCGGTGTGCAAAATCATCGATTTTGGAAAATACCGCTACCAACTGACGAAAAAAGAGAAAGAACAGAAGAAATCGCAGCATCAAGTCAAGGTCAAAGAGGTCAAGATCAAGCCGAACACGGATGATCACGATCTCATGGTCAAGATTAAACACTCGCGAGAATTTATCGCTAAGGGAAACAAAGTGAGGCTCACTTGTGTTTTCCGAGGCAGGGAAATGCTTCATCCTGAATTTGGGAGGCGCCTCGTCGATCGCATTTGCGAAGATTTGTCCGATGTCGCAACCCCCGAATCGCCAGCGAAAATGTTGGGCCGTAGTTTATCGGTCGTCCTGGCACCTGGAGCAAAAAAGAAAACGGCAAATACCTAATCGGAGAAGTTACCGTGCCAAAAATGAAAACACGCAAAGCAGTGACCGCAAGATTTAAAGTGACGGGCACAGGCAAATTAAAGCGCCGCCGTCCAGGCCGTCGCCATATTTTAACAAAGAAAGCCTCTAAGCGCAAACGCCGTCTACGCAAAGACGCGCTCGTCGACAAGGGCCAAGTAAAGATGTATTCCCGCTTGATGGGAGTTTAGTTTTAATTTAGAAATTTGGAGAATTAATCATGGTAAGAGTCACCAACGCAGTGGCTGCCAATCGCAAACGCAAAAGGCTCCTCAAACAGGCAAAAGGATTTGTCGGTGATCGTAAGAATCACATCCGTTTGAGTGCTGACGCTGTTATGTCTGCGATGGCATTCAACTACCGCCACCGCAAACAGAAAAAAAGAGATTTTAAACGCCTTTGGGTCATCCGTATTGGAGTCGGCGCTAAAATCAATGGGCTGTCTTATAGCAAGCTCATCAATGGTCTTAAGAAAGTAGGCTGCGGACTAAACCGCAAAATGCTTTCTGACATGGCCCTGCGCGATCCAAGCAGCTTTGCTGCTGTCGCAGGCGCTGCAAAACAAGCACTCGCTTAAAATTGCACATTTATTCCCGCTCTGCCTATCGGGCAGCGCGGGATTTTTTTAGGTTTCTATGCTAGATCAACTCTCATCTCTTCGCAAGCAGTTTCAAACAGAACTCTCTTCCACGCAAGCCAGCAAAGACGTCGAACAGCTCAAAGTCAAATACCTCGGCAAAAAAGGCCCTATTCAAGATCTGATGCAGCATCTGCGCAATGCCACCCCTGAAGAGCGCCCCGTCTTTGGCCAGCAAATCAACACCCTTAAAGAAGAAATCTCCCACCTGTGCGACCAAGCCCTGCAAAGCTTTTCTCAAGCAGAGCTTTCCAAACGCCTAGGCGAGGAAACCATTGATATCTCTCTGCCCTCTCGCATCCGCTATCTCGGCAGAAAACATCCCCTTACAAAAATGATGGATGAAATCCTTCAAATCTTCATCAGCATGGGATTCTCCGTTCAATACGGTCCTGACATCGATAGCGATTACTACAACTACGAAGGTCTAAATTTCCCTCCCGACCATCCCGCTCGAGACATGCAGGATACCTTCTACATTACCAAAGACATGCTCCTGCGCTCCCATACCTCCAATACCCAGCTCCGCGTGATGGAGAACCACAAACCGCCTATTCGCATTGTTGCACCCGGAACCGTCTATCGCAATGAAACAATCAGCGCCAGATCGCACGTCTTCTTCCACCAGGTTGAAGGTCTTTACATCGACAAGGGTGTGTCCTTTGCAGACCTCTTTGCAACCCTGGATGAGTTTTGTGAAAAGCTCTTCAATGCCAAAGTAGAAACCCGTTATCGCCCTAGTTATTTTCCATTCGTGGAACCAGGCCTAGAGCTCGACGTTGCCTGTACCTCCTGCAAGGGCAAAGGCTGCCGTCTCTGCAAACAGTCCGGCTGGCTGGAGATCCTCGGCGCTGGCATGGTCCACCCCGAAGTCCTCAAAAACGGCGGTGTTGATCCTGAAGAGTATAGTGGTTTTGCTTGGGGGATGGGGATTGAGCGCCTAGCGATGCTTCGCTATGGCATGAAGGATATCCGCATGTTCACAGAAAACGACCTGCGTTTCCTGGAACAGTTTGCTCAAATTTAATCCTGTTGAATTATATCCCTAAGTGACTATAATTCTTATTTCTTCGTACGGAAGAGTGGCAGAGTGGCCGATTGCGTCTGTCTTGAAAACAGAAGTCCCGCAAGGGACCGTGGGTTCGAATCCTACCTCTTCCGTCATCTTTATCCCAATAGATCAATTTTGTGGCAGAATATGGATAGTACAATCTGCGCAGCACGTGATGTCACATCCCAAGAATGGGAAAGCTTAAGAGTGTTGTATGTGCAGGCATTTGTGGCGATGTCGGCAAGCCTAAGCGCATGCGATCTTGCTTTAATGGGAAATAATCCTCAGCAGTTTTGGGCAGGCGTATTTGATCGTGATGAGCCACTATCTAAAGCGAAAAACTACACGTTGAGTATGTCCAAAGATAGTGGGAGAATTGTTGCGTATGGGCTATATACGTATGTCAGTGATGAGCAGTATTTGTATATCCACCATTTTGTGGTGCATCCTGATTATCAGGGGCAAGGTTTTGGAAAACGGCTTATGCATGCGATACAGGAATTGTATGTAGACACGCAGAAAATTGGATTGCTGACACGGACATACAATGTTCAGGCTCAGAATTTTTATAAGCGATTAGGGTTTTCTGCAAGCGTTGACGTTCCTTCCTCAGTTTGTGAGTATTATTCAAGTGATAGGGTCTATATGGAGCGCGATTGTAGTTGTTCTAATCAGTTACCATCTAGGATTGGGTTACCGGCGCCGGTAAGCCAATAGAATTTTTTCATTTTCTTCTTTTATTTTTTCTATTCAGAAAAGCAAGCGTCTGGATGCTCGTGTGAATGACGTAGTACCACTTGCTTAGACATTCAGAGCTAAGATTTATTCTGTTCAGGAATTTTTCTTGTAGATCAGAGACGATCATCCTTGAAATTTCTTTCTTGGGTATGAGGAGCTTATTCTTGCAGGTTTTTTTTGAAGTGTTACAACAACCATAATAGTTGCCGTTCAATGTGACGCTTCCATTGCAAGTTCTGCAACGAATGTAGCTCGCAAGAAAATGTGTGGAATCTGTCTTATGTAATGACTCAGAATGGATAACAATTTTCATGAAAATGCTCTCCGATTAAATAAATGTCGGGATTATATAGCCATATCGGGTATATTTTTCTGCTTGAAATGAGAGGGAAATGGGCCGCTTTTGAGCCTATGGTTTTGCTGATGCAGCGCTATGTGTGTTGCATGGTTTACCTTTGTCTGAGCTGAGTGGTTTATAAAAAAATAGAATATACCCACCAAGGGGTATTAAAAGAAAGAAAAATTAATGGATGCAAAAAAATTAGGAAAAAAAATAAAACTTGCTCGTGTAGAACTCGATCTTACGCAAGAGGGACTTGCATCATTGATTGGATCTTTGCAAAAAAACATCTCTCTCTATGAGAGAGGAAGTACACTTCCTACCTTGGATACTCTTGAAAAAATCTCGAAAGCCTTGAAGAAGCCGTACTCTTATTTCTTGGATGAGATTTAACAGTGCTGGAGCTTGAAAGAGTTTATCAGAATATTCGTGCGAGCTCACAGGAACTCACTCTTCATATTACTTCTAGTGTTCACTATTTAGTGAACAGTTTAGGCGGATTTTTTACTTTAACTGACTTAGAATCAATGAAATTTTGGGTCTGACTTCCGACTTAATGATTTCGGCTGCATTTTCACTTTAATTTGTTGCATTTACGAAATTTTATATTCTCGAGAGAGACTAAGATAGGTCGAAAAAAGAAGTCCACTCGAACATTAAGAACACGTGCCAGTTTTAAGAGGATATCGGAAGAGGGATAAATCTCTCCATCCTCGTATTTTTTCATGTCGTCATAACTAAGGTCTGCAAGCTTTGCAAGTGCGTGCAGGCTTAGGCCTGCTGCTTTTCGCGCTTGTTGGATCCGGGTACTTATAGTACTCATATAAAAAGTCCTAACTTTTTGATAGTTCTATTTCACGATTTTTCGTAGCTAATTCTGATTGCTCATTCGCAGTTTCTCATTTTTAGCACTGTCGATGAGACGTGGAAGTTGTCCTAAGAGGTAGAATGGTAGGGATAGGAGGAGGTATTCGATAGAAGCACCCGTAGTGTCCTTTAATTCTACAGGGCCGATTCTGGGGATATCAGAATTTACTCTGATCGCTATTTTTTTCTTCTTCTCTTTCATGAATTGATGAAGAGATTTGAGGGTTCCTGTTGTACCTGCTTTGACCTCAATGGGTATGACTTCATTCTCATGTTGAATGACGTAGTCGATTTCAGCCGCAGCGTCCATTTTTTCCCGATGCCAATAATAAATGGAAGGTGGAATATAGGAGGGAGTTATGGTGCGCAGTAGCTGGCCAGCTAGTTGTTCTGCCATGCCTCCGCTATTAATCATGGAAATTTCGGTGACGGAATTCAAATGATGTAAAGAAAGTCCCAGAGATGCGCCACAAAGTCCGGAGTCTAGCATAATTACTTTCGAGAATCTTTCATCCGCTTCTGCGCCAAGAGGCAGTCCGTTGGCTGAAGTTGCTACAATGCGATGGCATATCCTGGCTTTACAAAGTAAATCTAGAGCTTGTTTTAGAGGAGGGGTGTTTACATCGGAATTCGCTTCTTTAAAGATAAATTTTTTCCCCAGTTGACGAGGTACTGAGTTCAGAATATCTTCAAGACGCTGTATGGAGAGGCGTCCATTATATTTAGCGAAGTCATCGCGATAGGTTGCTAGCAGATCAAAATGAATCTGATTGATAGCCATTGGTTTTTTTTCGGCAGCCCAAGTGGATACGGCTGCAGGCATTCCGCCCACAATGAGATATTCTTTGATGAACTTCATCAATTGCGAGTGAATTCCAGATGGAATATTAATATTCCAGTCATAGCCTTGTAGATAGGCTCGAAGCTCTTGATGACCAAGAGCATCTAAAAACTCTTCAAAAGAGAGAGGTTCTAAGTAAAGGTACCCAATTCTACCTACGGGCATGCTGAATTCGTGCTCAGCTAAAGCAAAATCTAATAAAGACCCTGCAGCAACTACGGGAAGTTCTGGCATATCTTCGGCAAACCAGCGCAGTTTTGCTAGGAGATGTGGAGCCGATTGGATTTCGTCTAGAAATAGGATGGCTTTTGATGGATCGATTTTTTTTCCCATGGAAGCTGCGATATTGCTGATGATCTCCTTAGGATCATTGGATGAAAATAGGGACTCCAGTTCTGGTCGTTTTTCAAAGTTGCACTCTACAAGCAGCCGACCTTGTGAACTAGCCAGGTCCCGAATAAGCCAAGTCTTTCCAACTTGGCGTGCTCCGCGGATGACTAGGGGTTTCCGAGTGTTGGAATTCAGCCAGTGAATTAGGGACGAGGAGTGATCGCGCTTCATAGGTTTTCTCCATTCTTCTAAACCTTAGCTTAACTCAATTTTCTATTTAAGTCTAGAAAACATGGGGGGTGTTTTTGACAGCAGATAAAGAAAACATGGGGGGTGTTTTCTAGACAAAAGTTCAAAATTATTTTTTTTATTAATTCTTTAGTCACTGGTTATTAATGGGTTATGTATTTCAGCGTGTGTTTTTTCGCCAGACACCCCCTGAAACAGGCCTAATTGGCGAAAATTTCAACCCAAATTTTCGCCAATTAGGCCTGTTTCAGGGGGTGTCTGGCGAAATCTGCATGTAGTGAGAAGGAATACCGAACTCGGCCAAATATGTGGATCTAGGCGTGTATAAAACCAGGCACTTGGCCGAGTTCCGTATAAAACCTCAGCCCTTCGACGTTTTTGTTCCTAAAAAAAATTTGGGATGTTATAAGGAGGCGCTCTCAAAATTTTCTTTCACTTACAACTCTAAAGGTATCAACGATGTCGATTCCTCCTGTAGCAAATCAAACCCAAGCAGAAAATTCGTCGCGAGAACTCACTCCTACGCAGAAGTTTATTCAGAACCTTCCTAGAAACGCTTCTCTCTCTTTTGCGACTGTTCCAATTGAACGTCTTGCTGTCGATCGGATTTTGTTTTTACTGAATCATCCGGAAGGAGAGGCTGCGCCTTATCTTAACGCTGTGCAGAATCTTGGGATTAAAAAGCTATTTGCGGGTTCGGGAAGCAGGATTGCTTATGTTCTGGGAGGGAATTTAGCTTCTGTAAAGGGGATTGAGGTTTTTGGCGCTGATTTTCAGGGGTTATTTGTGACGTCTGTGTTTAAAAACGCTGTTTTGCCTTTATCTTTGCTTTCGAATGCAAGACAAAATCAGATGTCCTGGGATCAAACAAGGATGTTTCTTCAGAAAGGGTGTCTCGATCTGGGTTGCCACGGCTCTTTTTTTTGGAGGAATTTGCTTTCCAATTATTGCCTGATTCCTGGATTTTATGTGGAAAAGCAATGCTACAAAGCTTTTGGTGATGAACGCGCCATTTTGGCAACGTTGATGGGGCTGAGTGTTTCGGGGAGTATTTCTGGTGTGATGAATACGGCATTAAAACCCTTTTATACGGGGAAGTTCCCTCCTCAGGTGCGTAGGTCGGTAGCTAAGGGACTGCCATCACTAGTTCCTGTAATATTTAGGGAGACCATTTCGCATAGCTTAATCTTTGCCAGCTCGTCTGCGGCAGTAAGGGCAAAACTAGGAGAAAATAATGCATAGAAATTATCTTATCGGGCTGCTCGAGTCTTATCATCCGGAGGATCCACAGGAAGTGGAGATGAAGAACGCTCTCTTGAAATTTGTTCGGGGGAATGCAATGTGTTTTGAGAGGTCATTGGAAGAGGGGCATGTGACGGCTTCTTGCTGGCTTTTGAATTGCGTGGGATCGCATGCACTTTTGATGCACCATGCCAAAATTGGAAAGTGGATACAGCCCGGGGGACATTGCGATGGGGATCCGGATGTGGTCGCTGTAGCGATGAAAGAAGCGCGGGAAGAGTCGGGGATTGAAAAGGTTTGCTTAGTGAGACCGCAGATTTTTGATTTGGACATTCATGTTTTTCCTGCAGGGAAAGATGTGAAGGAGCATTTGCATTACGATGTGCGGTTTCTTCTTCAGGCAGTAGGAGATGATACGCTGGTGCAAAATGGCGAGTCTAATCATCTTCTTTGGGTCGGCAAAGAGGACTCTTTACCGACGGACAGCCGCTCTATTGTTCGCATGTATGAGAAATGGATTAGTCTTTACTGATAGTAAGGATGGTCCTCTACTTTCTTGTAGGTTTTGCTCTCTTCGTCCCAGACCATGGTCGGGTCTAGGTTTTCTCCATATTTGCTTTGCAGGAATGCGACGACGTCATTGGGAGCTCTAACGGTCAAGTTGTCAAATTTGGCTTGTTTGAGAGGGAATATCTCTTCATATTTGAGAGGCTTGATGCATTTGAGCTCAGCTGTTTTCCAGCTGTCAGGAAAGGGGCTGTCCATGTAAGTGAAGACATAGCCGACTGTGCGATCTTGTTCGTTGATTTGATAGTGATAGATGTCGATGAAGTTCTTGGTCTCTTTAACGTAGAGTTTTAAGAATGTTTGGGGCTTGTCGTAGCTGGACCAGTCTTGGATCTGGTATTTTTCAGGATCGAGCGTGGAGAGGATTTTTTTCACGTTGTCATGATCTGAGATGAGAATGGAAAGATCGATGTCCCAATCCCAGGGGATGATCCCTCCGTAGCGATAAGCGCCAAGGCAGGTTCCGCAATCAATCCAATACACAATGTTATTTGCTTCAAGAAGGGTGATGACTTCTTTCATGGCTTTGATTTCGACTTTTTGTTTTTTGGTGAGGTAAGAAGGGCGGCTGTGTCCTTGGCAGGGGATGAATTCATCGGTGTAGAGAGGAGGAAGTCCTTTGCTTTGGTATTCTTCGAGATGGGATGTAACGAGGGAGGCAGAATGCAGGGCGTTTTTGAGAAGCTCATGTTTTTGGCGCACTTCTGGAGATAAGTAGGCAAGCGCTTTGAAGGTGGCTCCTAAAAGTTGGCTGATGGGGAGCGAAATGACAGAGGCAAAAGTTTTCAAGAAGTAGAAGTTGTCGTAGGAGAATATCTGCTTAATTTGAGGCTTTTTCTCTTCGATGCTGATTTCTTTGGCTGCGAAAAGGTATTGGGAAGGCGTTAGAAAGAAGTTGGCAATGGATTCCATGGGATTGGGGTGATCCATGCGGGTATTGAGGAAGATGCTTTCTCTAACAGCGTGATAGGTGGAGAGGACAGGGATGCCTATGGGCATCATCACATCGCGCATAAAGTCGGTTGGGACTTCCATGCCCTCTTCTGCATCGCTTACTTCTTCAGAGTAGACAGGTGAGGCGATGAGCAATAATAGGCTTGTGGCGACAAGTTTAATTTTTTTTCCAAACAGAGTGGAGATCATGGTATAACCTCAAATTTTTTTTCAGTAAAACGGATGCTTGAATTTTCTGAAAGCATGAAATTTCACTCTATTTATTTTTTTAATCCAGCGGTTTGTGTTTAATTAAGGTGGTATTTTGTGGTATAATACCGTTAATTAAAAAGAGGGTTATTTATTATGTTTAATTTCGAGTCTAAGGGTTTATTTCGCGCTCTTGCGCGGTTCTGTGATTATTCTATATATTTCTTGACACTTGGTGCGGTCACTCTCTTTCTTCCTTATTTTTACGGTCCCTTTTTCTATTACATTATGGCGCTTAGTATTCCCTTATTATGGGTGCCTGTAGAGGCGCTTTTGATCAGTAAGTGGGGGACGACCCCTGGTAAGGCGCTTTTTGGGCTTAATGTCCGCGGTGCAAAAGGGGAGCTTCTTACGTATTCTGAGGCCTGCAAATGGTCTCTTTGCCTACGCAAAAGAACAGCTGCAATCCATCAAAAGAGCATTACATGGAAGAGAAAATTAGGTGCTTTTATAACGAGCTCTGTATTTATGCTCAGCGCTATTTTTGGAAATGTGCTCTCTTTATGGACGGTTGGATTAGAAAAGGGACTTTCTCCCGATGGATGGGTGCAGTATTCCAACGATGATGCCGGCTTTAAGATTTCATTTCCGACAGACCCAGAAGAAGCAGATAAAGAACTTGTGATCCCAGATAGCGGCAAGGTTCTCAATTACACAGAAATCTCCACAGGAGAAAATGAAAAGGTTCAGTATTCAGTCACGCATCTTGATCTTCCTAGAAAGTGGCGGCTTGCAGGAAATACCACTTTGCTCAAAGGGGTATTAGAGCAGATGGTCAAGCACACTGCGGGAAGCATGCTCATGGAAAAAGAATTTAAGACAATTGGAAGTCATCGAGTGCTTGATTTTCGTATGAAGCAGGGCAAAGAAGAAATCAAGGGACGTCTGATCATTATCTCAGGAACTTTATACAAGCTGACAATTACATATCCTCCTTCGCACGTCAATAAGGTTCAGGATGATCTGTTCCTGGACTCTTTTGAAGTTTCTTAAACACCTTTAATCCAAATGCTCATCGGATGTTGTGTTGGGTGATCTTCGTGGATGTTCTGCCAAGAGCGCATGCTTTTTATTTCTGGATGATGGATAAACCCTCTTTTCCTCCAAAAATCAAATAGGGGCACAAAATCCTTAGGGCGATTCGGATCAGTCTCGGAAATGTCGGGGACGCAAATGCAGATATGTTTGTATTTTTTATGTCCTGCTACATGCGCTTCCCTGGCGTCGAAAAAGTGATGTCCCATTCCTCTGCCGCGGTAACTCTTAAGAAGCGCAGAGGCTTCGAAATAGTAGTAAGATTCAGTGCTGATGTTGCGTTCTTTGAAGGAGCGGAGCAGAGCGGGATCTTCCATATCCAGAGGATATCCTAATGAGACTCCGACCAGAGTTGTATTATCAAAAATGAGCACTGCAATGGTCTCTTTGCTTGTGCAGATGTGTCTTAAATACCGCAGCTGCTGATCTAAGTCGGGATTTACGAAATAGGGATAGTCTTTGAAGACTTCCATGCGCAGCTTAGCACAAGAATGCAGGTAAGGTTTGAGACCAGATCCGGTGAATGAGCGTATGTGAATGTCGGTCATTAGCATCATGCAATCCTCCAAAAATTTTTGAATCAAAAGAATTCTTATGGCGCAATGGCACAAAAACTTAAAGGAAAATTTAGCTAAGAATTTCCGCTTTTGCGGGGAAAGTTTAAACGATTTCAAAAAAGCGGATAAACGCTTCTATGTTTACTCTCACTTTTTCAAGAGGAAGAAAATATACCATTTTGGGGAATGAGGGTAGGGAGTTTTGCTCAAATGGTCCTAAATCAAGAATGTTCTCATGAACGGTTTCAGAATGCTTCTTACTCCACATGTTTTCAATGCACTTGTTTTCCTCCATAAATATAGCGGTATGGTAAATGCGATTTTCTAGTCGATCAGTTCGGATGTAAAATAGCATGTCTCCACATTTGAGCTCTTTTATATTGTGCTCTGTGACCCGCGTTGCTTTTTCAGGTTGAAATGCATCGACCAGGGTAAAGCCTGGTCCTCCGGTACAGATCTTACAGAGTTTCTCGATTTGCTCTTTTTCGAGCACCCCGGCATCCATGAGAGCGAGCAGACAAAATTCCCAGCAATTCATGCGAAGCTGTTGCTCTCTAGCAATAGGGGCAGTTCCAAGGACGGCATCTTCGCGCTTTTTTTGTACAAGAGGAATATACTCATGTGTCTGAATAGGATGATTTGTTGTCTTTAACAAGACTGGCGGAATGTTTTTAGAAAATAGTATCCGGAAATCATGGACAACCGTTCCTTCTAGCATTGTAAAAGACTCAAAGCATGCATCTGTGGGCGTGTGTCTGATATGGCCGATGTATTTTTTTGCGCAGATGATGACGTTTTGACTTAGGTGTGCATTTTGGACTGGATCGGGTGTATTCAGCTCAGCTATTTGGTTAGCTGTATGCTGATTGTGCAAGCTGTAGCTGTTTATTTCATTCATAATTTCACCATAAATATTTTTTAAGCATCTATTTGTTGATATTTTAAATCTGATTAGTATTTATAACTATTATATCAAAATAATTAGTTTTAGTTAAGCTGTCATTTATAAATAACTGGTATTTAACTCGTAAATAGCTGGAAGTTAGTTTTTTATCGCAACAATTTACGAAAATTGAGCCGTCCAGTATGTTTCTCTCGAGATCAACATTATGAAGAGGACATGACATGGCTAAACTGTATTTTCGTCACGGGACCGTAGGAAGTGCAAAAACGTTGAATCTGCTCGCAGTGGCGCACAATTACCGCCAGCAGGGCAAAAGGATCCTTCTATTGAAGCCGGAACTGGACATCCGCTTTGGAAGGGATAACATCAAGTCACGAGCTGGTCTTGAGATGGCGGCAGACATTCTCATTGGGCCTAAAACGAAGCTTCTTGAGATGAATTGGGATGGGGTCAATTGCATCCTTGTCGATGAGGCGCAATTTCTCTCAGCGGAGCATATTGAGGAGCTCAGAAGGATCACCCTTTTGAATAAGATTCCTGTGATTTGCTATGGCCTGCGCACCGATTTTAGAACTAAGCTGTTTGCGGGCTCTCTGCGCCTGATGGAGCTTGCTGATTCGATTGAAGAGGTCAAAGCGACCTGCCACTATTGCAATCGAAAATCGATTGTGAATTTAAAGCATGTGAATGGGGTTGCAGTGACGGATGGCCCTTCTGTGCAGCTAGGTGCTGAAGAGACCTATTATCCCGCTTGTTTTGAGTGCTATACTCAGCAGGTGGAAAGTGGAAAGGAGTGTCAGGAGCTCAGCCGGGTGACATGCGGGCAATGCTCGGAATAATGGGATGTGCGCAGCTATGGCTGCGCACCATTTAGAAATTAGAGCAATTCTAGTTCTAAGATAAGGTCTTGAAGAACGTAGCCTGTTCTGTTTTGTATTTTATTAGGCTGTTTCTCGGTAAAAACTTCTCCATTGATGCCGAATTTATAAGAGGGGGGGAGATCTCCCGTTTTTCCATTTTCTGCCAGTCTTAAGACGGAAACGTTTTTGTTTTCGTCGAGTTTAAAGGTCAGTTTATTCGTAGAGGCAACGACAACGACGTTTTTAAAGATTTTGCTCAGTTTAGAGAGCAACTCTTTTCCATCTGTACCTTTTCCTACTTCACAACCTGCTAAAAAGAGGACGGGTTTGGTATTTTCATGTGCCTTATAGATACAGCCATCGGTTCTATTTAAGAGTTCTGTGATGTCATCGAGCTTATCGTGCTTAATGTCTTTTCCTTTGACGTAGTCTCCAGATGTTCCGCTGCCTAAGCCTTGGTGGCCTTCTGCTCCGTGTCCGCAGAGAGCGATAAAGTTGTAGTTTTTATTCTCTTTCGTGTCGTTTTCTAACAAATTGACCATATCTAAGATACTGCCGACTTTTTTTGCGGTCTTAGATTCATTAAAGGTATTTAGGTCGTCGTTCTTTTTAACGTTCGCGTCTCGGAAAACAACCTTATTGAAACCTTGATTACTGACTTTTATAGCCATTTTAATTCTCCAATTATTTAAAAATAGTGATTTATGGAATTATTATACACGTAATGCGGATTATTTTAAATAATCTTAATTAATTTATTTCGCGGGTATAATTTACTGGAATTCAGTAACCTAGGCAGCATTCGCTGCCCAGAGTCTAGACGGGAATTAACGAAGCGCTGTGAAGAGGGGAGAATCTATATTCTTTCGGATGGCTGAGATGATCAGGCCGATGCCATTTTCATTGCGCTCGAGTGTGGGGATAATGACATCTGCGTAGCGTTTGCTAGGCTCGACAAAGGCATCGTGCATGGGTTTTACGGTGGAGAGATATTGGTCTCTTACGCTCTCAAAAGTGCGGGCTCTTTCGTGCACATCTCTTTCCATCCGTCTTAGGAGGCGGATGTCGTCATCGGTTTCGACAAAAATCTTTAGATCAAACAGCTCTCGGAGTTCTGCAACTGCGAAGAGGAGTATGCCTTCGACGATGATGATGTCTGCAGGTTGTACGGTGTGCGTGCTAGATTCTCTTGAGTGATGGCAAAAGCTATAAATAGGCACTTCAATTTGCTGGTTATTTTTTAGAGAGAGAAGGTGCTGCTGCAATAGGGCAAAGTCGATGGAGTCGGGATGGTCGAAGTTTTGTTTGGCGCGATCTTCTTTAGTCATATGGGAAAGGTCTTTGTAGTAGTCATCCTGGCGAATGACAACAGCGCGATCTTCAAAGGTCTTAAGTAGCGTGTCCGCAAGGGTTGTTTTTCCAGAACCGGTTCCGCCGGCAACGCCAATCATTAAAGTAGCAGAAAGGGGAGCTGACAGTAGAAAAGCAATCATCATCAAATAGCGCATCGTTACCTCATTTTTTTTTGAAGAGAGGGTAAACGAGGACTAGATTAAATCTCATCATTTAATATTTGGTCGCGGTAGCGCTGCATGAGATCCACCATGAAATGCAAGTTGTGGATTGTAGCGAGCATCATGCCAGTCATTTCGCTGGCTTTGAAGAGATGATGAAGGTAAGCCAAAGAAAATTTGCGGCAGGTGGAGCAGGAGCAATCTTCTTCAGGAGATGAGAAGTTTAGAGCATTTTCTTGCTTTGTGATTTTAAGCGGGCCTTTTTTGGTGAGAAGAACTCCATGGCGCGCTGCACGTGTGGGGTAGGAAGAATCAAAAGTGTCGATGCCGAGGGGAACACATCCGTGAATCGATTCGAGATCGCCGATGCCGAGCAAATGATTGGGTTTATCGGTGGGAAGCAGCGGCATGGTAAAGGTGAGCATGTCGATCATTTCAGGTTTGGTCTTTCCCATACTGCCGCCAACGGCAAAACCATCAAAGGGAAGGCCTGTCAAAAAGTTGCAACTTGCCTGTCTGAGTTCTTTATGCACACCGCCGTGGATCACGGCGTACATCGCTTGATTTTGCGGATTGCTCAAATGCGCATTGAGGGAGCGCTCTTCCCAGCGGTGGGTGCGGTCTAAGGATTTTTTCAGATCGAGGTCGGCGATGTGATAGGGAGGAAGCTCATCAAAAGGAATGATGATATCTGCGCCAAGATCCTTTTGCGCTGCAATCGATGTTTCGGGAGTGAGTAACACTTTAGCGCCATCGCGATACGAGCGAAAGAGGACACCGTCTTCATTGATTTTAAGAACATGTCCGTCTTGTTTTTTGGTGCCTTTGCTTTTGAGTTCATTGGCGACAGATCCGTAGGCGAGACTAAAGACCTGAAATCCTCCCGAATCGGTAATGATGGGAAGTGATCGATTGATGAAGTTGTGCAATCCGCCTGCTTTTCTGACGATTTCTGTGCCGGGCTGCAGCATGAGGTGATAGGTGTTGCAGAACATCAGCTGCAGGCCGATTTCTTGGACGGTGGCGTTG
>JAHFTO010000006.1:22577-77671 GCA_023269355.1 Chlamydiota bacterium
CGACAAAGTTGGGTGTGTCGATGATGCCATGGGGAGTGGTGATTTTGCCGACCCTTGCCCGGGATTTGCGCGACTGATGAAGAATCTCAAATTGAAATGTCGCAACGGTTGTCATGAAGCACCCTGAGGAACAAAGCGTTTAGAGAAGATAAGAAGAGGAGTCATGCATGCGATGACGAGAAGTTTGATGAGGAAGCTGACGAGAATGACATCAAAGAGGCAAGCGACAAGACCCCAGAGTCCAAAGATGGAAAAGAGAAGGGTATCTAGGAACTGAGTTGAGGCAAGAGAAATGCCGCTGCGGATGCTAAGTGGGATGTGTTGGAATTTGTCTTTGAGGTGGCCGAAGAGGCGGAGCTCGATTTGCTGGACGAGGAAGAAAACGCCGATCGATGCAAAAAGCAGACGCCAAGAGGAAGAGAGGATCGTTGTAAAAGCTGTATGCGTGGTGTCAAAGGGACTGGGAGAATAAAGCAGATGCAGATGCGCCATGGCGACAAAGAACACCATGGAGAAAAAGCAGGTCCAGAGGGCTTTTTCTGCGGCTGTTTTCCCAAAATATTCCCGCAGCAGATTGAGACCTAAAATGCTGCCGATCGCAAAGACATCGCTGCATGTGACATGAAAATCAAAAAAACAAATTTGTTTGAGAACAAAAAGGTTGGCAAGGACTGCTTGCAAAGCGACCCAGGCTGTGAGCGCGGTCTTTCCCATTTTTAGCGCAAGCAGGCCAAAGCCTACGACAATGAGGATATGAATAAGAAATAGGGTTTCGTTCATCTTGATTCTTTAATAAATAGTACGGAGAGGATAACATAATCTCCTATATTTAGCAGGAGTCTAAAATGAATAAATTTATCGCTTGTTTTCTAGTCGCAGTTGCCATTTTTGCCAGTGTTCCGATGTTTGCTAAAAATAATTCTTCACAAAAAGAAGTGCAGCAGACTCTTTCCATCATCAAACCCGACGCTGTTGCCGCAAATAAGATCGGAGCGATCACTGCAAACATTGAGGGCTCTGGGCTTAAAGTCGTTGCCATGCGGATGACGCAAATGACTCAAGACCAAGCAGCTCTTTTTTATGCCGTCCACAAAGACCGCCCTTTTTACAAAACTTTGATTGAGTTTATGAGCTCAGGTCCTGTCGTAGTGATGGTTTTAGAAGGGGATAATGCCGTTGAGGCTTACCGCACGCTGATGGGAGCTACAGATCCAGCCAAAGCGCTTCCTGGGACCTTAAGAAAAGATTTTGGAGCGAGCGTTGAAAGAAATGCCGTTCACGGTTCCGACTCGCTTGAGAATGCGCAAACAGAAATCAAATTTTTCTTTACTCCGGGTCAGATTTACTCTAAAACGAAGTAAAGAACTTCTATAGGTTAAGCTGCAATGGACAGAGGCACGTTCGTCAGTTATTTGATTTCGCTGATTGTGATGTGCAGCCCTTTTGCCGCCTTGCCCGCTTTGCTCAGCATGACAGATGGTCTTACTCCGGAAGAGAAAAAACGGACGGGAGTTGTCGCTGGGGTGGCAGTCGGCGTTCTTTTGCTCACCATGACTTGGTTCGGCTCTCTCATTCTAGACTTTTTAGGAATTACGCTTCCCGCCTTCCAAGTTGCAGGCGGGTTTGTTGTTTTTATGATCGCTCTTTCGATGCTGAATGCGGAAACCAGCCGCATCAAGCAAACGTATGAAGACCAAAAAGAAGCCATACGCAAACCATCGATTGCAATTGTGCCTTTGGCGATTCCCATCATGGCAGGGCCGGGTGCGATCAGTACGGTGATTGTTGCGGCCAATAGTTTCCACGGATTTTGGAACCAGGTGCTTTTAAGCCTAGCCGCTATTTTTGTGGCTTTTGTGCTTGGGTTGACTCTGTATTTTGCGACGGGGCTCGAGAGGGTTCTAGGCCAGACAGGGATCAATATCATCAACCGCCTCGGGGGGTTGATTCTAGCTGCCATTGCCATTCAAATAATTTCTAAGGGTCTGATCGGGCTCTTTCCTTTCCTTATGGGGAGCCCTATTTAACATAACTCATTGAAATTGAGTTATATTTCCTCTTTTTTAAAATTTTTTTTATATTATATTGCGCATTGTAATAAATTTGTAATTATTATATAATTATAGTTACAGTTTAATTAGTTAATTTAAATTATAAAAAAGAGGAATATATGAATTCAACAACAAGTACAACGAGCACAACAACAACCTGTCCAGTAACCACAGTTACAAATGCGGGAGAAGGAACAATAACAACAGGGGCGACAACACCTTTGGTTTTCAGTGGATTCAGGGTCTGCGAATGTCATTTATGCAGGATCGACACAAACATCACTCAACATGTGTTTTTTCGCTGTTTAACGAATGACGATATTTTTGGATGCTTAAAATTTGGCAGTCTTAACAAACAGCACTGCGTGCTTCTAAATGAAGTATTTCAGAATAAATTAAAAGAAGCAGACCTTATTCAGATTTGTCCCAAATTAACGATCTTTGATGGAAAAGCACAAGGGGAGAATATAGATGATGAGCCGGCTATCAATTCGTATAGGATGATTTCCTTATATAAGAAGCTCTCTGCTCATGCGGATCTGACAGTATTGACGATATGTAAAGATTGTACCCTTGAGAAAGTTGTAGCGTATGCAAAAAGTATGAAGATAGAGATTGAAATTGATGAAGATGTTTTAACATTTTTTAATAACAAGTTTGTAATAAATGACACCTACCGTTTGCTGATTACGAGTAATCCTATTCAAGCGACAGTTACTAGGTTATTAGAAAGACAAGATAATATTGTCTGTGAGATAGCGGGGTTTGAAAGCAAGCCATGTCTGGAAGAAAACCTTCTTCTTGTTTGTGTGCAGAAAGTATTTCAATGTAAGGTGGGCTCAGAGGAGCAAAAAGAAGGAACTCAAACACAAATTTCATGGCGTACCTCTACGCAGTGGTATGACTGCTACATGGAGATTAAGCCTATCACTAACGGCTTTGCTGTCTGCATGAGAGACAATAGCCCTTCAACCGCCTACTCTAACCTGGGTGCTGGTGGGTGCACAAAGCTCTAGGACTGTTTTAAGACCTAAGGCGCTGCATCGATGAGTTCATCAAAATGCATGGTCAGCTCTGGTGAGCGTTTGACGAGCCATTTGCGCATGCGGCGCGTATCATTCTCAAGTTCTTGTTTTGCCTCCTCTTTTGTAAGAGGAGTAGAAGGATGGAAGAATGAGCCGATGTCGATGGCAATCGCTTTGTCTTCATAAAGTCCAATATTTCTGCGAGGGGCTGGATCCAGATCCTGGATCCCCTTTTGATAACGGGCGGTTAAAAACGCCACAATTTCACTGACAATTTTTTTAGCTTCTTCAATCTCTTGCTTTTTGAGATGCACGCGCATCTTTTGGAAAGCGTTGTCTGCTCTGTATTGCAAAACAAAGGGGACGTTTGCAAGATGGAGTTCATGCTGGATGTGCAGCTTGTCGGTGAGCTTCACTTTGAAGGGAGCAAGTTGGGCGTTTGGGTTGAGGTTGGCAAAGATCAGCCCTGTTTCATTTTTAAGCTCAGTATAGGCGATTTTACAGCTAGAAAACACTTTCTGTAGTTTCTGCCTTTGGTGGAAGAGAAATTTTTGTCTTCCGATATCCATAATCAGCGGCAGAGGAATGCCTTGCAACCATGAGTATTGTCTTAGGTGGTGCATCTTTAAAAACTTGAGGACGATCCGTCCATCTTCTGAAAGAAATGCATAAGCCTGTCCTCCGCAGCCTAAATAGTGGAAGGGTTGATCTAGGATATTTTGCAGCTCTGCGATTTCTTGGGAATTAGAGGGGAGTTCCCATTCTTGAGAGGGGTCAAGGTGGGAGAAAATTTTGACGATTTGAAATCCGTCGGTCTGGGCATGGCAGAATTTTTTAGTGGCCCAAAGAAGAGTACCTATTGCAAGTAAAGTTGTGAAGCGGCGCAAATGTTTGTTCATTCTGTGTGTATGTTTTCCAATAGGTAGTTTAAGAGTTCGGGGGAATGTTTTTCCAGCCACTTTTGCAATGTGTGAGTGGCAAAGAAGATTTCTTTGGCTTGCAAGAGGGGATTTTTTAGGCGGGGGTCGGGAAAATACGAGCCGAGGTCGAATTCAATGGCCTCACCTTCGATGAATCCAAAGTTGATAAGCAGGTTGGGGTCTCGATTGCCGATACAAAAGTTGCAGCGGGTGCGCATTTGCTTTAAAAGGGCATCGATGGCTCGTTTGCCATTTTCAGTCTGACCTGTTTTGAGCAGATGTTCCAGGTGAGGAAAAAAGGGCTCTGCTTTTTTTTGAATGGCAAATTCGGTTTGGCTTAAGTCGATGGTGTGTGCAAATCCCCATGTGTCGATAAGTTGAACGGATCTTGAGAAATGGGGATTGGGTCTTAAGCAGAGATAGATCAAGCCGGTTTCTTTTTGCAGGTGGTCGAATGCTAGCTTGCAGCTACCAAAAAAAAACGTGTGGTGCTTATGCGCATGTTTTTTAGAAAAGAGGTGTTGGTGCTTAAAAAGCTTGAGGACTGTTTTTTGATCTTCTCCGAGAAAGACAAAAGAAGTTCCTCCTTTACCAAAGTAGTGGAAACGTTGGTTCAATAGGGCATCAATTTCTGGGGGAGCAGGGTCTAAATGGGGGGTAAGTGAAGAGACCAATTTAGAGGCGCGAAATCCTCCATTTTGAAAATTGTGCAGTCTCTCAACCGCAATCAGCACACACAGGCAGCTTATGATCAGAAGTAGACGCTTCATGACAGATCTCATCTTTCACTCTATCTTCGAGGTAAAGCGCCATTTCCGGGTAGTGTTTTTTGAGCCAGAGTTTTAATTCTAAGGTCGCAAAGAATAGCTCTTTTTTGTACATCGAGGGCTTTTGCATGAGCGGGTTTTTCTGGAAGGAGCCTGAGTCGATTTCGATGGCCTCAGTGCCGATGTAGCCGAAGTTGCGGTTGATGATATCTCGATCGGCAAATCCTTTTTGGCAGCGGTCTTTAATGAGCTGAATGTAGGAGTCGATACTTTGTTTGGCTTTTTCTTCCGCTCTTGTTTTGATAAGAGCTGCAAAGTGGCGCTCCAGAGGCACTGCGCGTTTTTGGAGGAAGAATTTAGTTTTGTCGAGATCTACTTGATGGGCAATTCCACAGCTGTCGTAAAGGGTGAGCTGTTTTTGGAGATGATCGGTGGGATTGAGGTGTAGATAGATGAGACCGGTTTCTTCTTTTAAATGTTCGTGAGCTAAGTGAATGCTGCTAAGTGAACGTTGGATGCGAAATTCGCGGATGCCTAAAAAGCGTTTGAGAGCAGGCCCAAAGGGATAGGGAAGAGAAAGTTTGGTAAGGGGATGATCGGAAAGGGTGCCGCAATAGTCGCTGCGATCCTCTAGAAATATTCCGCGGTGGAGATAGATGGGTCTAAAGTGGTCGAGCTTAAAAAACTTGATTACGGCTGTGCCATCTTCGCTGGCAAACGCAAAGCATTCGCTTCCGGCTCCAATCATGCGGTAGGGCTGAGAGAGCAAGTCACCTACTAAAGCGTTTTCTTCCGAGGACAAGGGAGAAGTTTCCCACTTTGGAGTGGAGGGAAGATCATTGGCTAGGATCCTTTGCAGACAGAACCCATGGGTCTTAAGTTCAATGAGCTGCTCGAGACCGATGTAGAGTCCAAGGGCGAGAATAATTTTAAAAAATATCTTAGAGATCATTCCATAGATGATAATCTCTGGAGCAATTCCTGATCAAGATAGGGAGCAAGCTCGGGAGCATTTTCATTAAGCCAAAATTTTAAACTGGCGGTGATTTTGCGGATTTGCTGCGTTTTTTGATCTTTGCTGAGTAAAACGGTCTCTTTTGAAAGCGGTCCGACATCGATTTGGATGGCTTTGCCATCGATGATGCCGTAATTGGTGCGGATCAGGGGATCGTTGTCTGCGATCCCTTGGTCCCATTTCCAAAAAAATAAATCGACAAGAGAGGACAAGGCGGTCTTTGCGGCGCTTATGTCTGAGCGCGAGACATAGTCTTTAAGAGCGGGGTAGATGAGGATGGCTTTTTTCTGGATCAAAAAGCCCGTTTGATTGGGATTGATAGTGTGGCTAATGCGCAGGGGATCGACGATGGTGAGCGTTTGGGGAAGATCTTGTGTGGGCTTGAGATGGATGTAGAGCAACCCTGTTTTGTCTTGCATCTCTTCAAAAGCGATCTCGTAGCTTTTGAAGGTTTTGAGGAGTTTGCCGCTGAAATAATCTGCTTTGGCGGAAGCTAGAGATCCTAGAAAGGGGAGATGGGAGAGCAGAGAATACAATTGGATGTTTGTTTGATAGCGGTTGTTGAATAGTTTGAGGACATATTTGCCGTCGTCCGACTCGAAGACAAAGCTTTGCAAGCCTCGTCCCAAAAAGTGAAACTTTTGCTGGAAGAGGTGGGTTAAGAATTCTTTGTCGTCTTGGGCAACGGGAAGAATTGCTTCTTGTTCGATGAGATTGGATCTAATTTTACTGAGCCTAAAGCCATGCGTGGCGTGATGGCAGAAGCGTGCAACGCCAATGAGAGCGGCAAGGCTAAGACAAACAAAAAGGATTTTTCTAATTTTCATTCTGAAACGCATAGAGCTCTTTGTCTAAAGTGTCCACAAGTTCGGGATGGGTTTCTTCTAGCCATTCACGCAGGCGTTTAATGATAATAGAGACATCAGCTTTGTAGACAGATGGTTCTTTACGCTTATCATCGCGCACAAAACGCCCTACGTCGATGATGACAGGTTGATCACCTGTGAAGCCAAAATTGCGGTGGATTTTGGGGTCTTCGTCAAAATACCCTTTTTTGCAGCGTGCTACGATCACATCAATCATAGAGCGCATGGCTTGCTCGATTTTAAGTGGATCGGCTTGTTTCTTCAGCTCATCAAATCGGGGATAGACAAGATCAGCTTTTTTTTGGACGACGAATTCGATGTCATCGAGTTTGATAGAATGTTTGATGCCGAGTTTGTCAATAATGACGACCGATTCTTTGGGCGCCTGAGTTTTGTTCAGGTGGATGTATTCAAGGCCTGTTTCATCCTGAAGGTCATCGTATGCGATCTTGTAGCTTGTGAAATCGCGACTCATCTTGAAAAGAGCCTTGTCCAGTTTGCGTTTTCGTGTGGAGTCTAAAAATTGTGGCAAGGAAAGCGCGTAAAAATAACTGTAGGGCTTTCGGATGCGGTGTTTAAAGAACTTGATTACGTATTGATCATCTGTAGAACTAAAAGCAAAGCATTGTCCGCCGCAGGCCATATAGCGAAATTCCTGGGAGAGAATGTTTTCAATCTGCTTTTGTTTGTCCGAGGAAAGAGGTGCAATTTCCCAATCGGGATTATAGGATAGTTCGGAATGGATTCTTGCGACGGAAAATCCATCGGTTTGCTGGATGCAAAAGGTGGATGTAAAGTGGTAAAGGATCCATAGACAGAGTGCAGCAGTAATAACTTTCATTTTACTCTAATATTTGTTCGCAGCGGCTATCAAAATAAGAAAGCAGCTCAGGATGGTTTGAAACAAGGTATTTTTTAAAGCGCGGGAGGGCCTTTAGCTGTTTGTTTTTGGGGAGCGAGGAGCTGCTTGCAACTATTCTGCCCACATCAAAGATGACCGCTTTATCCTCCACAAATCCGTAATTGGAGCGGAAGTTAGGGTCGCGATTGCGATATCCTTTTTGAGAAAGTGTCACATGCAGCTGCAGTAGCTTATCAATGGCAGCTTGAGCCCCTTCGCTATTTTTCTGCTGTATCAATGTATCGATCCTTGCAGTCGCAAGCTCTGCTTTTTTTTGAACGACGAAGGAGAGATTGTTCATAGCGAGCATATGCACTTTTCCATCTTCGTTACAGAAGGACAGCGGCGTGTTTAAATGATCGCTAGCGTTCCAATGGACATAAAGGATTCCTGTTTCACTGGAGAGATCGTTGAAAGAATTTTGAAATGCGGAGAAGACTTGGTGCTTGCGCTGTTGTTTTTTATGCACTTTTTTTTCTTTAAAGGGAAAGTACTCCATCCAGGAAGGCATCTCAAATAACTTCTTCTTGAGGAACTTGACCACGTACTGACCATCTTCGCTCACAAAGGCATAACACTGCCCTCCGCCTCCTAAATAGCGGTAAGGCTGCGAAAGGGCAGACTCGACTTCTTGGCTTTCATCCGATGTTGGAGTTCGACCTGTCCATGTTTCATTAAAAGCTGAGCAATGGACAATGGAATCCAATGAGAAGGGTTTTGTCTTTTTAGCTTTGCAGGAGAAAAAGAGAACAGGGAAAAGCGCAATGAGGAGCAAGAGGATCTTTTTCATAGCGCAATTTTCTCAATTTCTTCAGTGAGGTATTCAGATAAAGAAGGATGATTGGCATCGAGCCACTGTCTAAAGTTATCTGTGATGCGAAAGATCTCATCGCGGTATGCGGCTTTATCTTTGGGATCGATTTTCTTGCTGAACCTTCCAATGTCGATTTGAACGGAGCTTTTTCCCAAAAATCCAAAATTTGTATTGAGATCGGGGTCTTTATCGAAGATCCCTTTTTCGCAGCGCATGAGCAGCAGTTGAACTAAGTTGCGGGTGGCTTCTTTGGCAGCGGATAACCCTTCAGTTTTCATTAAAGCATCGATTGCTGGATAGACGAGCTGAGCGCGCTTTTGGACAAGAAATTCCATGTTGTCCATATCCAAATCGTAAGCAATTCCGATCTTGTCATAAATCTTAAGCGACTTTTTTAAATGGGATGTCTTATTCAGATGTAAGTAGACGAGGCCTGTCTCTTCCTTCATTTCCTCGTAGGCGATCTTGTAGCTTTGAAAATCTTTGTCCAACTCGTTTCTTTTGTCGAGGATCTTTTTAACCTTCAAGGGCTGCAAAGCGGGCGGCAGGGACAAGGCACTGAGCCAAAGCGGCGGTTTGAGGTGGTAGAGGCGGAAAAATTTGATCACATACTTTCCATCCGCAGATGCAAAGACGTAGGACTGCGCTCCTTTTGCTAGATAGTGAAAAGGCTGGTCGAGGAGTGTTGAGAGTTCTTCATGCGGTTCTTGGGAGACTTCCCAATCGGGGTTAAAGGCTAGAGAAGAAAGAATCTTGTAGTGGGCAAACCCATCTGTTTTTTTATAACAGAATTGTTTGGCAAGGATGCCTGCGCAAATGGCGCCTGCGAGAAAAAGCAAATTGTTTCGCGTATTTCTGTCCATGCATAGATAAGATTAAAAGCAACATCATATCTGAGAAGAGGTGTGAAGTCAATCTATCCAAAGACTTTGTAAACTTGTCCTGTTTGCAGACCTTCAACACTTTTGCTGTAAGCTAAGGCAACTGTTGCGGCAGGAACCGGATTGAATCCTCGAAAATACTTGGCATACTTCTCCATCGCTTCTTTAAGGACGCTTGCGCAGACAACGTTGATGCGTAGGTTCCGGGGCATTTCAATGGCAGAAGCAACGACGAATCCTTCAATGGCTCGGTTCACCATAGTAGCAGATGTGCCTCCTCGAATAGGGTCATGGCCGATGATGCCGCTTGTGAGCGTAAAGGACCCTCCGTCACTGATGTATTCGCGTCCGATGAGAACGGTATTGACCTGCCCCATGAGTTTGTCATTAAGGCCAACGTAATATTTATCCGAGGTCATTTCTGAAAAATCGTGGAATGCGTAAGAGCCTGAAGCGATGACTACGGCATCGATCTTTCCCGCTTTTTTGTACATGGCGCGGATGGAGTCTTCTGAAGTGATGTCGCAAGGCAAATCGGAACTGCTTCTTCCTGCAATGAGGATCTCGTGGCGGGGCGATAGTTCTTTCACAACGGCAGATCCAACAGTTCCTTTGCCGCCGATGATGATGATTTTCATTTTATGACGATAGTCCTTGTCACGTCGTTAAAGGGACCTGGGACCAATTTATTTTCAGGGCTGAGAAGCTCCAAGCGAACCCGGTGCATCCCTTTTTTCATCCCGTAGATGTAGTAAGGCTGCCAAGCGGTCAGTGTACGGACGATGCTATTGTCGATAGTGAGGCGCACTTTATATCCATCGCGAGAAAGATCGCAGTTGCAAAGATAAAAGTCGAGAAGGATCGGCTGAGGATTTTTGCCGGTATTTTCGTATTCGCCTTGGGGTTCGTTGAAGGTGAGATAAGGCATCGTCAGATCGATTTTCTGTGTGTCTTTTTTATCCTGGTAGAAAAAAGTGCTGATCGCAAATGCTTTATCTGACTTGATGCTTTCATTGTAAGATCTGCAAGGAAAGGCACGGATGATGTGCATACCGGGCTGGAGTTTGAAGGGGATTTCGAACTCAGCTGTCGAATCGAAGTAATCTTCCACATCATCGAGAGCATCAAGCAATGCTTCATTCACTGTGAAATAAGGTTGGTTATCGATAAAGATGTGCAGGCTTTGCCCCTTTGGATCGTTCCAGACTTCATTGCTTCTTGGTTGTTCTGAATCATAGCCGAGAGGAAAACCATCGACGCGAATCTGTCCTTTGACGGGAGAAGATGTTTTCATTTCATTTTCTTTGGGATAGATGATTTTAGTCTCGACATGATCGGGATCGCGCGAGGGATCCATGGGAACGACTTGAATTCCTTGGGGGTTGGGATTGGGCTCTTCCAGTTTGGCAGAATATGCGGTTGTAGAGAGCAATGTTAAGGCGGCCATAAGCAGTGAATGTTTGATGTAAGTGTTCATAGAGTCTCCGTAAATAACCTTAAATTACCGTTTACCTCTTTTAAACTTTTAATGTCTAGACATAAACCATTTGGTGTCATATGTAAAAAGCAAAAGAGGTCACATGCCGTCTATCTCTATTGATCTGGTCATTCTGATTGTTATTCTTGGACTGCTTTTTGATTACACGAATGGATTTCACGATGCGGCAAATGTTGTCTCGACCGTGATTGCGACTAGAGTTTTAGCTCCGCTCACAGCGATTATTCTTGCATCTCTGCTCAACATGCTGGGAGCGACTCAGATCAGCGGCGTTGCCAAAACCATTACAACTGGCCTTGTCGACTTGCATAGCGCTACGCAAGTGACGGTTATTTGCGCCTTAGTCGGGGCAATTTGTTGGAATTTTGTGACGTGGTATTTTGGCATCCCTAGCAGTTCCTCTTATGCTCTTGTCGGAGGATTGATTGGGGCTTCTTGGGTCCACGAAGGCATGGGGGTCATTTTATGGGGAGGACTTTTATTCAAGGTCATCATCCCGATGTTTATCTCTCCTGCGATCGGGCTAATGCTCGGCTTTGGGGTACTAAAGGGAGTGAATGCCTTGATGAAAATTCCCTATTTTAAGGGCAAAGAAGGTATTTTTTCCCATTTGCAAGTGGCCTCTGCGAGCCTTGTTGCTTTATCGCATGGACTCAACGATGCGCAAAAAAGCATGGGTATTATCACTCTTGGGCTGTTTGCTGGAGGAGTGATTACAGAACCCCATATTCCGCTTTGGGTGATAGCCTCTTGCGCTGTTGTGATGGGGCTGGGGACAGTGTCGGGGGGGTTCAGGATCATCCGCACAGTGGGTTTTGAGATCACCAAGCTGAGGCCATTGCAAGGGTTTGCGGCTGAGATGAGTGCATCAGCTGTCATTCTTACAGCTAGCTTTCTCGGTATGCCGATCAGTTCGACCCATATGATCGTAGGTAGCGTTACGGGTGTTGGCGTAGCCAAAGGCGCCTCGAAGGTCCGCTGGTCTACAGCTCGGTTGGTGGGGCTTACGATGATTCTGACTCTTCCTGGGGCAGGATTAGTTGCTGCTGTTATTTATTCTGTTATCAAACTCTTCTGATTTAATTTGTTTTATAATTATATCGAAACAAATTGATTATCAATTAATTTCATTATATAATAAAGATACTAGGTCTTGGACCCTGAAGAGGTGCCCTCATGCAATTGCGCAAGCCTAAGTCTAAGCTAAGTGTTTTGGACGCTGTTGATAACTTAGCGCAGATGGCAGAGCTCGATGTTTCCTCGCGCATGGAAATGCCCCTATCCGAAGGGCAGGTTTCCTCATGGCATGATCCCGAGAGCAGGGAGTATAATCAGCAGCGGGTGAAAGAGACCTTTGCAATTCTTTTAATGTACGTCAAAGACATTTGTTCTAGGGACAAGAAGTTCATCCAAGAGGATAGAGCGCAAAAGGGGATGCAGGCGATTATGCTGCTAGCCCAAGAGGCGGCCAAGAAGATTGACGGCCATTCCCAGATTTTTGCGGGAGAAAAGCTCAAGAGTGTAGCTGAGCTGAGGGAATACAAAGAGCTGCAGCATTACTATCTCACCCAGGTGGTTCAACGCTTTCAGCCTTTGAAGGATGTAGAAACAAAGTGGCAAAAAGCGTGGGGCAGTGGAGAAACTAGGGATTGGAAAGAAGCCGCTTTAAAGGACTTAGAGGCTGTTCGCAGGGATAGAGAATATGAGCTTTTTCTGATCCGCAAAGAAGATGGGAGGCCTTATTTCAATCGCTCCCTTTTGTATCACATGCAACTTGTTGGGCAGTTCGACGCTCTAATGGCCGATTCAACGATGGAAGATCCTTTCTCGCGCATTCAGGTAGCGGCTGATAGGGAAGCTTATGCGAGCGCAAAAGAGATTCTCAAAGCTGCGCAGCCTTACGCCGATGACTTTTTTAAAGATGGGCTGAAGTATAAGCACATTGGCTACGTCGCCGATATTGGCATGGCCATGATGGCACTGATGATGACAGCAAACAGCCGCAACCTCATGCCAAATGCCATCAAAAAATACTCGCTACTGTACTTTGCCGACTTTCAGTTCTATTTGCGCAGAGCTTTAGGGAGTCCCGAATACAGAAAATTCTTAAGTAATCCTTCGAGTTCTTCAGAGCGGTTCATCCATATCGTTGTTAACCTGAGCCATGTGCTCTGCTCTGCATTTTTTATGAAAATCGGCTCACGGAAAGAGGCTGTTGATTTGATCCACGCTCTGATTGAGACGGGAAGCAAGGGAAGCCTCACCCAGAGTGAGACGGCGAGCCCGACTGCGCTTTGGAACAATTTAAAAGACAAGGATGCGGCTATCCGCTATTTATTTAGCCGCTATCCCAATGGCCCTCTTTTAAAGACAGTCGAGATTTTTAACAAAGATCAAGAGCTGAGGGGATTTGATCCGATTCGGCAGCAGCAGAACCTAGGCCAAATGTATACATTTTCTAACAAGGAGATGCATGTTAGCTGTCTTCGCCTTCCCTGCCCAACGCTTCAAAGAAAGATCGACAAAGCCTTAATCGTGGAAGAGTTCGATGGCTTTTTGCGATCTCTGGCTGCTCAAAATAGCCACACTTGCCATTTGCTCATCAACTTACAAGATCGGACCAATCGGCAAGAACACACACGGTCTGCGACAATTGAAAAGGCATCGAAAAAAATGGGCAGCTATGGGCTAATGACTGTGACCCTTCCCAAAGACACCGATTTTTATCTGCAGACGGGTAGCTTCATTGAGTGGGATGATGCTAAAGAATTTACCAAGCAGCTGAAAGAGCAAGTGGCAGGCGGGGAGCAATGCGGCTATTATTTTCCCTCTGAGATAGATCAAGAGAAGCTCGTGAAATTTGTTGATCAGGCAATTTCAGTCGTACATTCCGTTTTCTTTGGCAACAAGAAGAGGCTGGTCCATAAAAACCGCCTGGATTTTATTGAGATCTTCTATTTGCTCCTCACTCTAAAGCTCATCGAAGAGTTGAAGCCCGATACGCTCAGTTTTTCCTGCAAGGATGCGATCGACACAGGGGCTGTCGCTAGTGCTGAGGTTTTTGCTTTCCTAAGGATGATGAATGACAGTTCCCATTTTACCAAGGTAGAGGAGAATTTTCTGCTCTGGATGCTCTACTTTCCTGCCCTTACAGCAAGGCAAAGAGCCGTCGATGGAAGTAGGTTTAGTCGGATGGTCAGCAGTCTGGCCTTGATTGCAGCTGAGCTTGAGGCCCACCACTGCGAGACCATGGAAGCTTGTAGTAAGCTCTATAAGCTTCCTTTTTTTAAAGGACTCAAGGTTCAAGAGTCTGTTTTGTAAATAAGCGTGTTACCCTAAGATGAAAACACAGCGTCTACACTATATTGTCCTTGAGTAAATCTGTTCGTTCCTGGCTGGACATATTCATGCATGTTTTGAGAGCCTAATCCGATACAAGGACACCCTAGCAGGTCGGCCATACCAGGTTCGCCTTGATGATATAATTTTCCATGGGCAGCTCCAGCAAAAACAATGAATGGTTCGTTCACCTTGCGAACAAGCGAAGAAGCATTGCCATTAAATTTACGCACTCTTACCTCAGGAATAGTACTACCTTCTGTTTCATAAGCACCGTGCGTCATGAAGCTGTTTCCTTGATTGAGAAAATTCCCATTGAGAAAATTCACGGACACTTCAGCCCCTATAACTTCCATTCCTTCCCTTTTTGCCAATTCACAGATCAACTGATGGGCTTCAAGAAGCTTAGGCATCTCATCATTTGTTCCTGTGAAATATTGATGGAGTTGATAAGGACTTGAGGTATCTTCTTTTTCAAAAAATCTAAATCCAACAAGCTGTTCGACAAAGATTTTTTTGATGCCAATTTCTTTAAGTGTTTTGATATGTTGTTCTAAAAATTGAACCGCGGGATGGTCCTTTCCACGAGCTCCGTACCTAAAGTCTTCACAGGCAATCACAATACCGCGCGGAATCTTTTCTTTGCATTGATAGGATGGAAGAACCCTTGTCAAATAAGCACCTATTTTTTCGTCCTGCTCAGGTTGAGCGTCTACCCTGATCGCAGCTGACTTATCTTTTGCGCGCTCTGATTTTTCTTCGAGCTGCACGTAATTGGGATTCTGTGCCGAGGTTATTTCCTTATAAATTTTTGCTTTCTTCCTAGGTCCACAATAATCAGGTTGTCTTGAGCTCATGTATGCGCTGTAGCGACTTGTATTCATTGAAGGGGCAGCAAGCTTTGGTGAATGAATAGATGAGGGCTGTATGGAAGAGGCTCTAGACCTTAAAGGATTTGGCTGTTGAGATATTGAAACTGGAGATGAAGAACCACCCATCCATGTTATAAAATCGTTCCAGACAGCGATAATTTGGTCAAGCATGCTAGGGCGGGGGCCTCCATTCCTCTCAGCTTCATGTCGAATATACGCATATGAGCATTGTCCCATTTCTTTGGTAGTAATCAAGTTGTTCTCCTTTTAATATGTTATTAAGTTTTTAAAATAAATATTTTACTTTCTAATATTATTTTAACATAATTTATATTAAATTGTCAAAAATGACATCTATTTATCAATATGATAAGTTTTACGTAAGTAATTGATGATCAATTGTTTATTTGAGTATGTTTAGGGTATGAATGAGGTATTCATAATATACTGTCATTGAATGGCAATAGAGTTTTTTTAAATAATAATCTGCAATCATAAAGATATTATCTAAACGACTATAATAAAGTTGGTTGTAATAAGAAATCGATGTAAGTTGTTCAATGTCAGTTCTATAGGTGTGTGTTGCAAGTCAAGATCTGAAGCGTTTACACCTATTTTTAACAACTTGTTTATTAAATAAAAATTAAGTTTTTGTTTAATTTTTAGATCAGTTAAAATTTAAATAAATTAAATATCAAAAACTGATCTGTTGAGGATGTGTTATGAATTCAATTAATTTATGTAAGCAATATACTCCTTCACTTGAAGAGAGATATGAATCTCATTGGAACGTTGAGGTGAATGTTAATTCGAGTGTTTTTTGTGATCATTTTGAACCTAATGAAGACAATCCGGAAGGAATAAGGCCCCATTTGGTCACTGCAAAAGAAGGACTCCTCGCTTCTACCGGCGGAGAAAGGACTGTTTTTGCTTTTCTAAACGGTGCATTTCAAGGCTTGGTTGGGGTGGATGTTAATCCTCGAATGAAGGCTTATAATGATTTTAGAAACCTTTTAATACGTATTTCAGAAACTAGAGAAGAATATGTTGCCTTATCTCAACCTACCTGGGAAGTAGAGGATAGGATCGAAGTCATCACAAGGAAGATGGATGGCCTTCCGAAAAAAGTACACGACTATTACCAAAGAAATCTTCACGCTTTTGCTTCGGTGTATTTAACGCAGCGACATAAATGGAGGGAATCATCTTTGTATGAGGCATGTCACTATTTTAAGGATGATGCCCAATTTTTAAAGCTTCAAAGCTATGTCAGATCAGGAAATATCATTTATACGATTGGAAATCTCAATGATTTGGAGTATTTAGGAAGCGATGTTTCTGTGATTGACACATCCAACATACGTAATTATGAAGACATAACTTTTAAACTCACACCCGATTGTGACCCCATCATCATTGTTGTAGATACGCTACCTACTCCAGCTCGATTTGACTCTTATGCTTATTGTCCTAACAAATCGCTAGAAGAAATTATTATAAGAAATGCCGTTGCCAAGAACCTTGGGGTTAAGGTTCGAGAGCTTGGTTTCTGAGAGACGTTCTCTGACGAATTTATCCACCTGACGCGAGAAAACTCGGCCCTTTAGAGGGACTTGCAAAAATAAAGAGGTAGATCGATCATTTCTGGGGGTTTTTTAAGAAAACATCAAAATCCCGCTGAAATGACATAATATACACAGAAATTAGTGAAAAAATGATCAAATCGGGTTGTTTCTGAGCGCGAAAGTTCACATTGCAGTGAAAAACGTGGTTTTTCTAAAGCGGTATCCTATTTTAGGATGATCCAATTTTAAGCAATTGATCTGCTGCAAGAATCAGTATGCTAAACATAAGATGTGTACATACTTTTGCAAAACCTTTTTTAGGACCGAGTTTTCTCGCGTCAGGTGGATAAATATTATGTTTGCTGGGAAAAATCACAATCGCTATGATCCGGAGAAATTTAATTTTACATTTCTGTTTTAAGTGGATTTCTCATGAAAGCAAGTGCCATTTTTTTACTTTCACTCAACATGTACGCATCAGCATTGATCGCTGATTCTGAATCAATGAGTGACATTGATTCAAACTCAGAAATTGCAGATTTGAAAAAACGCGTTGCTTCTCTGGAGAAGGCTCCTAGCACGCTTCCTCCACTTCCACATGCAAAAAACGGCGTGGGTATTTTTCTGACGGGAGAAGCGCTACTTTGGAAAGCAAGCGAAGAGGGCTTAGACTACGCAATAACGGGATCTTTTGATCTTCAGTCTGATCCAGGAACTTTTTACCAGTTGAATCTAAAGAATGGGAAGTCTCATGAACCTGGATTTCACTGGGATTGGGGCTTTCGGGTGGGGGTCGGATATGATACCCATCACGATGGGTGGGATATTTATTCCACCTGGACTAGATACCATCACGGCGCAAAAGGCAGTCTTACTGTGCAAGGGGATCCTAACGCAAACGATTTCGCAGCCACCGGGGGATCAGGGAATTACATCAGCCCATTTTGGGTCGCCCAAATATTCTCACCCCCTGGCATGATGAATCGAGCAAAAGCGCATTGGCATTTGAACCTTGATCTCGCGGACTTAGAATTGGGAAGAAATTATCTCATTACCAAATATCTTTCATTAAGACCTTCAATTGGACTTAGGGCCGGATGGATAGATCAAAAGTATAACTTATTTTTTCTTGCCTACAACTTTCCTACGGATCCCACCGCCACTGTTCGCGACATTTCTGTCAGGATGAAAAATGACTTCTGGGGCATTGGAGCTAAGGCTGGCTTGAATACACAATGGTTTCTAGGAAAAGGGTTTAGTATTTGTGGCAATGGATCTTTCTCTTTGCTCGATGGGCACTATCACATTCGTTATAAGCTGCACGATCAAAAACCTGTGCTAGTAGTGACTCAAAAAAGCGCTGGATTAAATGCACAAACGACTACCATAGATCCTGCTTATAACGACTCATTTAAGAATAAAAAACATATCCATACGATTGCGCCCATCGTTAATTTGGCACTTGGATTGCGGTGGGAAAGGTCCTTTTGCAATGAGCATTGCTTTTTTAGCATTTGGGGAAGTTATGAAGAGAATGTTTTCTTTGGACAAAATCAACTCATGAATTTCCAAAACGATTTCATCCTTGTTAATATTGTAACAACAAATGATCCCCAGGGCAGTGGCGGCGGCCATACCCCAAACTACTTTACCGACCGTGGAAATTTAACCCTACGCGGCTTTACAGGGGGGATTGCGTTCGCTTTCTAAGTTCGAACTGGAAGCAGTATAGGCCTCAGCCTTTACATTGTGATGTCTTCTGAATATGCAGTGTTTGTTTGGGAGCAATTGTAGTAAATCTGAAGATTTTCTCCCCTTCTACGCTAAAAGGTGGCTGGGTGAGGTCTACAGGACGGCAGCCACCGTATTTGATATCTTCATTGGGACTCGACAATGTTGCAGGATCTACAAAATCGGTGATCAAGCAATGCCTGAATTTATGCGCCTGTTTGAGGATGCCCATAATCGCTGAATTGGGAAGATGCTGGAATACATCCTTGCAAATCATCAAATCCGCTTCTGGTAATTCCATATCGAGGGCATCTGCATGGATAAAGGTGATTGAGGGATGGGCAAAAAGGCTCTGATTTCTCTCGATGACAAATTTTACAATGTCGATACCCGTATACTGAATTCCGCTCCAATCGATATAGCGGGAAAAAGCCCAGTCTCCGCACCCAATGTCAACCACAGAGTGAATCTGGTTTGCGTGCATAAATTCTTGCAAAAATGCAACGTATTCTTTTGTAATTTCAATCTGGGATCCACTGAAGGAAAAACCACCTTCATCCCATTTGCCCATGCTGTAAATGTCTGTGAATGCCTTTTCTGTTGCGCAACAATCTGCGTGGAGCGCAAAGCAAAGGAGCAAAGGACAGATCTTCAAAAAAGTTATCCTATTCACTCGTGCGTAGCAGTCTTTCCATATCCTCGAAAGAGCGGATATTTGCCAGCTTAGACTCAGGGAAGAAAGAGGCCAGGATTTTGGGCGCTTTCTCTCCTTTGTCGGACATGGCATTTGCGCTGTAGAGGCAGAGGCCTACTCCATTTCCCTCTCCATATCCCTTGAAGATGATTTTGTCGCCGGCTGTTTGCACTTGGAAGTCGTTGCTTTTGAGGCGGGCGGCACCTAGGGCTTTTTGCAAGGCGGCAAAGTCGAATTGGTGCGACTTGACATCTTCTTTAACTCTAGCTCCATAGACTTTTTTCGTCTTTTCATCTTGGTAGAGATCAAAGGAAGAGACTTTGGCGCTGCCAAGAGCCTTAGCGAGGTCTTGTTTGGAGATCGAGAAGCTCCAAGCACGCGCTTCTTTGTTGTGAGCGGCAAAGGGGGCATTGACGCCGCGGGGTGTTTTCACATCTTTGCGGAACATGGATGCAAATTCAGCGGTCTTGCCTGCGCTATCTTTGGTCCAAGTAGCGGGGAAGGGAAGCCCTTTGTAGGTTAGCGTCATGAACCTTGTGTTATTGATCGCACGTTCAACGGGTTGATTTTGCAAGGTAAGGGCGCAGCCTTGGTAGTCGACATCGCTGGCATCGACATGCCAGGGGGCAGAAGGTGTGCGGCTTGCTAGATAATAGGCATTTGTTCTAGCGACAATGGCCACAGCGTCCATGACCTCGTCATCCATCTCTCCAAGAGTGAGGGTTGTCATGGTCGATTTGAGATAGCGCTCAATATCGACTTCATTGACGATGAAGAGTTTGTCTCTGATCGTATAAACTTCGATGCATCCGCGGTATTCGATGCCATTGACTAAAACGGAGCTATTGGTGTCGCCCGGGACCAAGCGGATTTGATCGTTGCCCGGGATGAGCTCTCCCCAAACAAGACCATTTTCTGTGCTGTGGATATAGGCTCTTTTGCTGAAGGAGCTATCTGTCAGCGGAAGGTTAGTGACGGGGTTGAAAACGCTATGGCGCCCTCTGCCTTCAAGCAGGACTCTATCTAGATTTTTAACGAGAAGGACCTTGATTGTCGCGGGTTTTGCCTTTTGAGATTCATCGGTGGGAATTTCCATTCCTCTTGAGACTAGCGGCAGGGGGGCAGTTGCGCCGAGGCATAAAGAGGCGGCGATGAGGGTTGTGAAGACTTTATTCATGAGGGTTCTCCTTTAATAGTGGGCGGACGCTTTTTAAATGCTCATAAGAAAGGGGAGTCGCTTCCCTTCCGCGAGGCGTCCGTTTGATAAAACCTTGCATAATGAGGTAAGGTTCGTAAACTTCTTCTAAAGTATGGGCTTCTTCGGATAGGGCGACAGCAAGGGTATTAATGCCGACAGGCCCTCCGTTATAATGCTCAATCATCAATTTTAGGATTTTTTTGTCCATCTCATCTAAGCCGCGGTGGTCGATTTCGAGCATGTCGAGGGCGCGCTCTGCGATCTCTCGGTCGATTTTGGGGTGGCCTTTGATTTGGGCAAAATCTCGGACCCAGCGCAGAAGGTTATTAGCGATGCGAGGAGTGCCTCGCGAACGCTGAGCGATGGCGAGAGCTCCATCGAGGGCAAATGCGACGCCAAGGATATGTCCTGAGCGCTGGATAATTTCTTCTAAGTATTCAGGGGGATAGTAATCGAGGCGTAAGTTAATGCCAAAGCGTGAGCGCATAGGACCGCTGAGCAGGCCTGAGCGCGTCGTTGCTCCGACGAGGGTGAATGGTTTGAGTTTTACTTGGACAGTGCGGGCTGAAGGACCGGAATCGATCAAAAGGTCCAAGGAGAAATCTTCCATAGCGGGATAAAGGTATTCTTCGACCGATCGGTTCAAGCGATGGATCTCGTCGATAAAGAGAACATCTCCTTCATTCAAATTGGTCAGGATACCGGCAAAGTCGCCTGGTTTTTCGATGACAGGTCCCGATGTGACGACAAGGTTTGTCCCCATCGTTTTTGCGATGATATGGGCAAGCGTGGTCTTGCCGAGGCCAGGAGGTCCGTTCAATAGGCAATGCCCGAGCGCTTCTTTGCGCTGTTTTGCAGCTTCCATAAATACGACCAGGCGCTCGCGAATACTGTCTTGGCCGACAAAGTCGTCCAAAGTTTGCGGGCGCAATGGAACCTCAAAAGGTTCGTCTGGTTTAGTCCAAGAGGATTGAATGAATGGTTCTGCCACAGGCGTCTACCTTAGCTTTTCTCACAACTATTAAAAACTCTAGCAAGAAATCGATTTCACGCGCTATATCTATATGTAGTTATCAAAAACTTGTACGGGAGAAATGCGATGAGTTTGCAAGCAGACAAATGGATCCGAAAAATGGCTGAAGAGGAGGGGATGATCGAGCCGTTTGTCGATACGCAAGTGCGTTATGTCGAGGGCAAAAAAGTAATCAGTTATGGACTTTCTAGCTACGGATACGATTTGCGTGTGGCCAGTGAGTTTAAAGTATTTACAAATATAAATAACACGGTTGTTGATCCTAAAAATTTCAATGAAAGTGCTTTTGTAAATTATGAGGGTAGCGAATGCATCATCCCTCCGAATTCTTTTGCTTTGGCTCGCAGCGTCGAGTATTTTCGCGTCCCGCGCGATGTGCTTGTCGTGTGTTTGGGTAAATCGACGTATGCGCGATGCGGCATCATCGTTAACGTGACTCCTTTTGAGCCGGGTTGGGAAGGAACGGTGACACTAGAGATCTCAAACACGACTCCGCTACCTGCAAAAGTTTATGCTGGAGAGGGGCTAGCCCAAGTGCTCTTTTATAAGGGCGCTGAAGCGTGCGAGACATCTTATGCGGACCGCCAGGGAAAATACATGAACCAGACAGGGATTACGCTTCCGCGTGCGTAATGGTAGTGTACAAAAAAAAGAAAAACCTTTAGTTCTTATAGATAGGTGGGGACGCACAAACGTGCCTTGTGGGCGCGTGTGTGTTCGAGCCCCTTTGTAATTGTAATAAGTTGTAATATGTCGGACCTAAAGCCAAAAAAAACTTCGTCTTCGCGTGGCTTCTTCTCCCAAAATGGGTGGGTCCTGCTATTTATTGCTGCTTGCAGTCTGGTATATATCCATTCAGGAAGTAAGAAAGATGCGGTGATTGCCACTTTGGATTTCCAATTAAATAATCTTCAGGCTGAAAAAAAACTTCTCCTTTCGGAAAAAGAAGACTTGCTGTTGCAGGTAGGCTCGCAAAGCGATCCAGCCTGGATCCAACTGACTTTGAAAAAAGGGTTGGGGCTTGTTCCTGAAGGGCAGCAGAAGGTATATTTTGATTAAGGTTCCGAAGTGATCGCAATACAAATTGCACTTCTGATCGTTTTTATTTTCTGCTCAGGATTCTTCTCCTCTTCCGAAGTTGCCCTATTCTCTCTTTCGTCGATGAAGGTCAAAACATTTAAGAACGATCCCGACAGGCGTAAACAGCTTGTCTATCAACTGCTCAGCTCTCCTCGCGATCTTCTTGTCACGATGCTCATGATGAATGTGATCGTCAATATCTTGATTCAGAACGTAGCTTCTAGCATTTTTGGGGATTTTTCAACCTGGGTGCTGAATGTGGGTGTTCCCTTAGTTTTGACGCTGCTCTTTGGGGAGGTCGTGCCTAAATCGATTGGGATGGCGCACAATGCAGCGCTTTCGTATCGGGTGGCTCCTATTTTGGATAGGGCGAGACGTTTTTTCCGTCCGATCTGCAGGGTACTCACTTCTTTGACGAGCGTTATATCGCGAGTGATGTTTTTTTTCCTAAGATCGGAAGAAGAGATCTCCTTTGATGAGCTGCAGCATGCCTTGAGGACATCGCGTCAATACGAAATCCTTAACGAAGATGAAGCGGAGATTGTCCGGGGCTATTTGATTTTGCAGGAGTCCCAGGTCAAAGAACTCATGCGTCCCAGAGAGGAGGTGTTATTCTATGATACAGAAGAGCCGCTCTCTAAACTCATCCACCTTTTTGTCGATCAGGAATGTTCTCGGATCCCCGTGTGCAAGGAGAGTTTGGACAACGTGATTGGCATCATTACCAGCAGGCTTTATTTTTTGAATCGAGAAAAACTCCAGAAAACGTCTGACCTTTTGTCGATTTTGAGAAAGCCCTTGTTTGCTCCTGAAGGGATGGCTGCAGAAAGTTTACTTCGCCAGATGTATGACAAAGAAGAGTCTATTGCTCTTGTCGTTGATGAATATGGTTCCATCTCTGGGCTGATTTCTCTCGAGGATCTTGTGGAAAAGGTCGTTGGCGAGATCGCAGATGCTAGAGATGCCAAGAGCCGTTTTACGCGCTCTGGAGATGATGTGATCATTGCCAGCGGAAAGCTCGAACTTGCGGAGTTTGAAGAAATATTTGGAGAATCTCTTCCTAGTGAAAATAGCGTGGTCACTTTGGGGGGATGGCTTACCGAGCAAATGGGAGATATCCCTAAGACGGGTGTTAAATATTCCTCGCGAGGTTTTTTGTTCCATGTACTAGCAGCTGATGCCAAAAGGGTGAGGCGCGTTTATATTCGACGTTTGACACCTCCTCTGCAAAGTAAAAGGGGGACAAAGTGAGCCCATCCTGGACCTTCTTTCTCCTCATGATCTTGTTTTGTCTGATGACTCAAGGTTTTTTTGCCATGGTGGAGCTCGCGTGCGTTTCGTTTAATAAAGTCAGGCTCCAATACTATGTCAGCATGGGCAATAAGCGGGCGATCTGGCTCAGCAACCTTTTGCACAAGCCTGCGCTTTTATTCGGGACGACGCTGATCGGTGTCAATACCTCTTTAATCGTCGGTTCTGAATGTGCGAGAAGATTTTACGACTCTTTGGGCTATAGCCCAGACTGGGCTCCTTTGTCGCAGATCGTGCTAGTTCTGATCTTTGCAGAGATTTCCCCCATGGTAGCAGGCCGCAGATATGCCGAGCATGTGGCTATGCTGGCAATTCCCGTTTTGTATTTTTTCTCCATTCTTCTGCGACCTATCATCGCAACGCTAGATCTATTTTGCCGTTTTGTCAATCGTCTCATTGGAAAACCTGTTGCTGCTGGCGTATACCTTTCCAGAGAGGAACTGCAGCACGTGATCGAGGAAAGAGACGAGACGATCTCTACAGAGCCTCAAAAGAAGGAATTTAATACGGTTGTCGCCAATATTTTTACCCTGAAGAATAAAACGGCCAAGGACTTGATGCTGCCGCTTGCCCAAGTCTCCCTTCTTTCTTCTTTTAGCACAGTGAAAGAGATGCGCGATGTCGTAAAAAATAAGCGAGCCCCGTTTATTCCTATCTACCATCGGCACCCTCACAACATCGTTGCGATTGCTTTCCCAAGAGACCTTCTTCGGCTTTCCGAGAATAAAAAAGTGAAGGACTATGCGCGGAGTCCCTGGTTCATCACAGAAAATAGCTCCATTCTGCAGATTTTAAAGCAATTCCGCCGCAATAACCAGAGCCTGGCCATTGTCCTTGATCAAAAAGGACTTGCAACGGGGATTTTGACATTGGATGAAATCATCGATGAGATTTTTGGAAGAGCTGATACATGGACGTCTTATGAGGAAATGGTGCCTAGAGCTTATCACATCGTTATCGACCGCACATTCCCCAGCGATACCACTTTAAGCGAATTCAATAAGCAGTTTGGTGTGCATTTAGCCTACCAGGATGCAGAAACACTCGAAGAGGTGATGACCATCGCTCTTGGCCATTCTCCATCAAAGGGAGAGTCGGTGCGGATCGACCAATTCGAGCTGACGGTGGAAGAAGCTTCTATCCTCGGCGCCAAAATGATCGAAGTCCGCACAACATTCTAGTATAAGTCTCCAGTTTGGATGAATGCATCGATGTAGGGTTTTGCAACTCCTGCAAAATCATCATTGATGTGATAATGCGACCAATCCCGAGTATGAGGGACGATCACAATGTTTTCCGCAAATCCAATGTGATCGCAATGCACTCCCCAGGGAATGATCGAATCATCTTCCTGTTTGACGAAGTTCATCACTTGAAGCTCCTCTGGATAAGTTCTAGGCAGGATAAAGTAAGCAGGGCAAAAGTTAAGAATGCGGATGCGTGACATGAGTTCAGGCCGGATTCTGTAGGTGATGCGCAAAGCAGCGTTCACGTGGACAGCGCCTTCGGAATAAGTGCACTGTAGAAATTTTTTTTCTGGATGAGCATCTAAAAAATCATACCATTGCTGGGCGATGAGGTAAGAGGTCTTTGTATAACTTCCTCCATTTACAGCGGCCATTCTTGCCACATCTTGGTAGAAGCCCAATCGATCCTGGCGCTGGCGCTGTGTTTGATGTGTGGGAAGATAGACGCAATGCAGATTGTATCCGCTCGCTAGCCGGTCGGAAAATGCAGCCGCTTCCGCGCCTACCATCTCGAGGGTGATGCCTCCCATGCCATTCACATAGCCGATGAATCCAGAAGCTGGATCGTTTCCTAGTTTTTCGCTAAGAGAAAAGTATTGAGAGCCGAGCCCTCCTTCTCCAAATTCAAAGGGAAGGCATCGCATCGGGTAGGTATGATTTAAGTCTATCACTCCTGTTCTGCGCAGAGCTTCAGCTAGTCGATTGAGATCATCAAAAGCGTGATTCTCTCCCCAATTCCAGCCGTGGATACAAGGATCTTGCATTTTGGCAAGTTCCCAGACTTTTTCAAAAACTTCGTTTTTTTTATCTGTGTTCAGCTGTCCTAAACGGCTTTTAAGGACCTGTTCTACTTTTAAGTTAGGGTCTAAGGGACTTGTTGGTAAGTGGAAGGTTTCAAGGGGTTGGTTGTTATGCGCATAATAAGATATGCCGAAAGAGATGAAGTATTTTACCCCTTCAAATAGAGACATGTATACCCAAGTTGGTTCAAAGTTTGGCCAAGAGGCGGGATTGAAAGCTGTCGCAAATCGATTCTCGCGAAGAGGGTTGTATTAGTCAATACTAGCCCTCCTCGCGAGAATCGATTTGCGACGCTTTGAACCCGCCTCTTGGCCAAACTTTGAACCAACTTGGGTATAACCTCGACTTTGATCCATTATTATAAGTATAATGCCAGGATTAGGTTTTTTTTTAATAGGCGGAATCAATGTGTTATCCCGTACGTCGTTTCAACATCATACCGCAAGTAGTAGAGTGGTTGAACAAACGATTTTCTAAGCCTTCTACTCCTACTCCTGTGAGTTTTATGAATTCAGAGGGTTCCTTTTTATCTAGTGCCTATCCATGCACCTTTGAATTTGGCGGAAAATACTACTCAAGCGCAGATGCGGCATTTCAAGAAAATAGATCCTTAGGTTGCTCAGATACGGACGTAATGATGCATGTTCTAAGGGCGAAATTTGGACAAAATCCCGAGCTTAAACAACAATTGTTAGACACTGGCAGCGTCTGTTTACTTTGCGAAGAGGGGGAAACGGATCAAAATTGGCTTGGGTCGTGTCTCATGAATTTGCGCACAGAATATCAAGGAAATGGCCCTGTGCCCTTTAGCACAGCTCAGCACCATCCTCTAGCAAATGAGCTACAGCCAGAATGCCTTAGAGCGATTTTTCAGAGGTGTTTGTATGCGGATGTAGATCTTCTCATTCAACTAAGCCGCACCAATCAATATTACAACCAGATCATCTCCCAAATAGCTGAAGAAACCATCAACTTGGAAAGGGATTGTCCCGAGCTGACGATTTTAAATGCAGAGACCTTTGGACTAAAAGTAGATAATGAGCCGCGCATAAGTAAGTTAGCGACCTTAAAATGTTACCAGATTTCGGCGCATGAGGTCGAAGAGAATGCCGGCATCACAGTCTTGACCATGTACGAGAATTTCAGCCTTAATGAGCTTGTGAAGATCGCGGAGAAAATCGGTGTCTCTGTAGAGGTGGTGCTGTCCCAAATTATGCAAGAATTGGGAGCGCATACCGCTGGCAAAATCCATCTTCTTGTGATCACCAATCATGTGTTTAAAAATACCCGAGATCTGACCTTTGAACAGCAGAAGGACTATGTGCAGCGCAAGTTCTCCTGCGCAGTACCGACGATTCTGGATACGGCGTCTCTTTGGTTTTTCTCCTATGCGCAGCCTTTAAGCAAATTCCTTTTTTCTGGGGAGACCTATGCGCGCACTTCTACAGATTTAGACGGGAGTCCTTTGGTCGCTGGAGGGGGCGATGGTTCTCATTTCTTTATTTATAACACATTTCCTGCAGATTACACCCATAAGAAGATTGGCATGGGCGGCTGCTGGAAATTCGGATAATATCATTTACTTTCTAAATCGATTGGCAATCTCTGAGACGATCTCAATCGCTCTATCAATTTCTTCTTCAGTAGTATTACGGCTAAGAGAGAAGCGAATTGCGGATTTAGCGATCTGAGGAGGCAGGCCCATATTGGTCAGAATGCGGGAAGGTTCCAGCGCTCCAGACGAGCAGGCTGAGCCGTGGCTGACAGCTACCCCTGCCATGTCGAGCGCAATCAGAAGATCTTCTCCGAGATCTCCGGGGAAAGAGAGGTTGCAAGTATTGCAGATGCGATGTCCCATGCCATTAACAACAGCGGGATCCGCTTTGACAAGAAGCCCCGCTTCTAATTTATCGCGAAGTAGCGCCATCCGCTCTGTGGCAGCTGGCAGTTCCACTTTTAAGACTTCAACGGCTTTTGCAAGGCCAACGATTGCAGCGAGGTTTTCTGTTCCTGCGCGCAAAACAGACTCTTGCGGTCCTCCGGTAATGATGGGTTTTAGTTTGATATTGGAACGGACGAAGGCAAAGCCAATGCCTTTGGGACCATGGAATTTATGCCCCGAAAACCCGATTCCTGAGATGCCAGGATGAATGGTAAAGAGCTCCTTGCCTATCCAAGCGACTCCATCGACAAATAAAGGGATGCCGGCTTCCAAAGCAATCTGTCCGATCGCATTTAGATCGTGTTTGATCCCTGTTTCGTTATTGACAGCGTTAAGCGAAATAAATCGCGTGTCGGGACGTATGGCTGCCTTGATTTGATCTGGAGTCACAGCGCCTAAAAGTCCGGCCGGAAGAAAGGAGACATCGAGTCCTTTTTCTTGCAGATCGAGCAGCGTTTTATAGACGCAAGAGTGCTCGGCGTTGGAAGAGATGGCGTGCCCGGATATTTCCTTATGAAAAAAACCTCTTAAAAGCAGGTTCATCGCTTCCGTACCGCTGGAAGTGAACACGATCTCTTGAGGTTTTACTTTTAAAAAGTTAGCAATCGTGCTGCGTGCTACAGAAAGTCGCGTTTTGGCTTGCTGACCAAAGTAATGGATGGAAGAGGGGTTGCTCGGCAACTCGGAGAGTTCGGGAAGCATTGCTTCAAGGACTCTGGGGTCGATGCCGGTCGTTGAGTTGTTGTCTAAGTAGATTCTTTCACTCACAATTTTACCACCATGCAAGAGAGGTTGTCTTCAGAGCCAGCCTGGTAAGCGGAATAGATGATGTTTCTTGCGATAGTGCCGGCAGAATGGTTTTTATGCGCATGAACATCTTGAACGACATCTTTGCTGCGGGAGACGTCGTAAACGCCATCGCAGCAAAGCACGAGATGGCTGCCAGGTCTGATTCGATTCAAGGGGAAGGCTGTGACTGTGGCTTTGGGGCTGACAGCGCCACCCAGTCGGAAGTCTCCAATAGATCTTCCAATGGCCAGATCTCCATTGACTCTACCATCTACCACATAACCACCCCGCTCTTGGATCTCCGCTTTATAACGCGGGTCATTGGGTTTTGCATCTTCAGACAATTGGATGGGCGTTCCATCATTGTCTAAAACGGTTCTTGAATCGCCCACGTTGGCTGTCCAAAGTTTGCCGTTTAGGATAGCAGCAAAGGTAGCTGTGCTACCTTCCTCTGTGGCTATAGAAGGATAGTCTCTCTTTAAATCCCAATTGAGTTTCACTGTCGTCCATTCCATTGCTTTTAGGATCCCTGCATCGGTAAGACCACCCGTGTTAAATCGGGTGAGAGCTTGTTGGAGTAAAGTTCCTAAGTTGTCGCGGACATATCTGGCGACGTTTCTGCCTCCATGTCCATCAAAAATGCCAAAGAGTTGCACGGGGTAGTTGTGTCCAGCGACGTTGATGGTAAATGTTGTGGCAAGATGATCATCTTCCATTGTAGGTCTTCTGCCAATGTTATGGGCAATGCCGACATTGTAGTTTCCCACTTTAATTTCTTCCTTATCCCAAAGCAGGGGGGCTACGCGATGTTGGAAAGATTTCCTGGGTTCATTCTGCATCTGCGCCATGGAGCGTCGAAATTGGCTCTCAAGATCCCGCGCTGCGTATTCCTGAGTTTGCAGGTTCGATTGTTCGAAGATGTATTGGGCATCCAAGTCTCTTGCGCTGGGAACACTGGTTTGCTCTACAGAGCAAAGTCCAAAACATTGTCCAACCGATTGCAAAAAAGATTGGATGCAACTGACAAACGCATCCCAAATTCTGGTCACGCAATCCCATAACCCTTCTGAGGCCTCTTGGCGGGGATTGTTGAGAGTAGGAGTGTGATGCGATGTGAATAAAGGGGAGTGAATGCGATGGACGGACATACGTTATCCTAGTTTTACCACCATGCAGGTGAGATTGTCTTTGGAGCCTGATTCATAGGCGGAATAGACAATATTTCTGGCAAGAGTTCCCGCAGGTGAGAGTTTGTGTTCATGAACAGCCTGGACAATACTTCGTGTGCAGGCCACATCATAAACCCCTTTGCTGCAAAGAATCAAGTGGCTTTCTGTATCGATTTCACTTAAAGGTTGGACTGTAATTTTCGGTCTTGCACTGATGCCCTCTGGCTGTGTGTAGCAACCCATGGCTCTTGCTACGCCGAGGGTGTCATTGATCCATTGACCTCTATCCTCAGTGACAACGCCTTTTCGTTTTTCAATCCCTTTTTTATAGCGAGGATCGCTTGGGTTTGCATCTTCTGTAAGTTGAAGAGGTGTGCCGCAATTGTCCAAAACGATTCTGGATTTGCCCACATTGAAACACCAGATTTTTTGGTCCAGGATCATGGCGATCGTAGCGGTTGTTCCTCGGTTGGGAAAGAGCTGATCCTGGTTGTTAAAGTCTTGATTGAGCCGGACGGTGGTCATTTTCAATGCATTCCAAATACCGGCAGTGCTTAAGCCGTCGGGATTAAATTCGATTAAGGCTTCTTCGAGTTTTTCAAGGAGATGGTCGCGGACAAAATAGGCGGCTTCATCGCCATTATGCCCATCAAAGACTCCGAATAATTGGACAGTGTGGGTGTTTTTCGAAAGTTTGAGATAAAAAGCATCGGCTAAATGCGTATCATTCATTTGGCTTCGTCTGCCTATTCCATGAGAAATTCCTACCTTGTAGCCCTCTACCCAGGCTTCTTTCATGCGCCATTCTTTAGGAGCCCCATGCAAGCGAAAGGTTTTGATAGGGCCGCAATTCATTTTAGGGGCGCATTTGTAGTGAAACTCCTTGAAGGGTTCGTTTTCCATCTGAGATAGACAATGCTGCATTTGGCGACTCAGTCGCTCTTCTACTCTGGATTCGTCAGCAACAATTTTGTATTCACGGCTAGTCATTGCTTTAGAAATAGACTTGGCGCTTTTACAGGACATCCAAATCTTATTCAGGAATGCATCCAATTGATCTAATTTATGCTCTCTTTGAGGATTGAGACAACGGATCACTCGTGATTTTTTAGAGACAATCTGAAATTCTGAGCTATCTAGCAGCTCTTTAATGGATTGCAGATACTCAAAGCGATTCCAGATCTTGCCATAGAATTCATCTAATTCCTCGGAGACTTCCTCATGGACAGGGACTATTGTTGGTTGGGGAGGGATGGAGGGATCGACTTGGTTATTTAAAATGAATGCACTTGGAAAAAAAAGAGAATCGATTTTAGATCTGGGATAAATAGGGTTAGACATAGATGAATTACAATTTTACGACAATGCAGGTCTGATTTTCGGTGGCTCCAGATCGATAGGAAGAATAGAGGATCTTTCCTGAAACAATTTCCGGGTTTATATGCTTGCCAACATGCACTGTTTCGACAATTTGTTTTGTGCTGGCAATGTGCTTGATCCCTCGACTATAAAGAACCAAGTGGCTTCCAGGTTGAATGGCACTCAGAGCAATGCTGGTAATTTTAGGTCTTGCGCTAAGAGCTCCATTTAACCTGGAATAGCCAATCCCTCTTGCAACAGGTACGGCTTTGTTGAGTTTGTATCCAAGGTTAAATGCGACATAGCCGCCTCGTTTTACAATCCCTTTTTCATAGCGTGGATCTTCGGGGAGTGCATCTTCTGTGAGCTGGATAGGAGTTCCATCATTGTTCACTACGACCTTAGCATCGCCGAGATTAGCGGCCCAGATTTTTTGATTTAGAATAAGAGCAATCGTCGCAGTTGTTCCAGAGCTATGTGCAGCTTGAGGTTCTTTCTCCTTGAATTCTTCATTGAGCCTCACCATGGCAATTTTCAGGGCATTCCAAATCCCTTTATCGGTCAATTTTTTTGGGTTAAATTCGATCAAAGCATCACGGATTTTTTTGGGCGAATAACGGCAGGCGAATTGACAAGCCTGTTTTGTATGCATCCCTTGGAAAATGCCGAAGAATTGTACGGGGTAATTTCGACCTGCGATGGTCAGATAAAAGGATGTGACGCGGTTTAATTCTTTCATCTGTTTTCTTGGGCCGGTGGAGTAGGAAATACCCGCCTGATATCCTTTGACATCCATCGGCATGCCAATCCAATCCATGGGAGCAAATTTATAACGGTAGGATTTCTCTGGCTCGTTTTGCATTTGCGTCTTTGCAAATTGCATTTGGCGATCTAGGCGCTCTTGGATGCTCGATTCTTCATTAATAATCCGAAACTCATAGGAATGAAGCTCTTCTAAAGAAGGTTGTTTGCGTGGAACGTGTTGGATGAATTGATCCTGGACTACATTGATAGTCGAAGGAGAAGGTTCCTGGATTGCTTCAAAACCCGGTGGTATTTCTAAATATTGACTTTCTTCAGAACTTTTAATCTCAGTAGCTTTTTCATTGTCTATGGCCCATTTTTGAATCAATGTCGGCATTTCTTCAGTAGGCGCCCAAATTTTGGTGAATTGACTAGCAAGCTGGGGTTCATTCTTTTGAAAAGAATCCCAAATTTTACCGAAGTACCCATCCATTTCTAATAGGATTTCCTCATTGTCCGTAGAGGGAGTAATGAATGAGACTGTAAAAGAGTGGGGAGGTCCTAATGAGCCTTTTTTCTCATACCTGCTGAAGAATGCATCCGGTCCAAAAGAAATCTTTTGTAAGATTTTGGGGGAGATCTCCGAAGAAGATGAGTGTGTGATAGGCGGACCATTTACTTTGCTGATCGACATTAATTCTCGTAAAAATTATTTTTTTTCAATTACTATAACATTAAATCGTGTTTAATTAAAATCATAAAATTGTGAACCTATCTCATTAAAAAGTTTCAGTCGATTTCCGGGTTTTTTTGATCGGCCCCAGTGACTCCGGAAATCGACGAAAAATTTTAATGAGGTAGGTTCAAGGCCTATCGAGTTTGATAACCATACAGGACAGATTGTCCCCTGAGCCGGACTTATAGGCGGAATAAATAATATTTCGGGCAAGATCGCTAAGGGCTAGTAAGGGGTCTTTATAGGTGTAAACAGTCATGGCAATATCTTTTGATCTGGCTACATCCCAAACGCCATCGCAGCAAAGCATCAGGTGGCTGTCCGGCTGTATCTCGCTAAGCGGTTTAACAGTAATTTTTGATCTCGAGGAGATGACTCCTTTTGAGACATGGTCGCCAATGGACCTTGCAAGGGAGATACCACAGGCTCTTGGGGTCCTCCCATTCGTTTGAACAATGCCTCCCCGTTTTTCAATGCTTTTTTTATAGCGGATGTCCCCTGGTTTTGCATCTTCTGTCAGCTGGATAAATATTCCGTTATTGTCCAGCACGATTCTTGAGTCGCCCACATTGAATGACCAGAGTTTCTGGTCTAGGATTAAGGAAGCAGTCAGAGTGGTCCCACATTTATTTGCGAGCTCTTCGTTGTTATGAAAGATGCAATATTCTTTGAAGCTTTGGCTGAGCCGAACAGGGGTTATTTTCAGTGCCTTCCATATCCCTGTATCACTTAAGTATCCATCGTTGAATTCCATCAGAGCAACTTTAAGTGTTTGGACTAAATGATCGCGGACGAAGCATGCAGCTACTTTACCCCCATGGCCGTCAAAAATGGCAAATAATTGGAAGGGGTATACTTGCCCTCCAATGCTTACAGTCGAAGAAATAGCCAGATGTTCATCTTGCATTTCTTTTCTTCCGCCGATGTTTTGTGCGATGCCAACTTGGTAGCTTCCAATACACTCTTGCTGACCAACCCAGCCTTGTATGGCAGGTCGATACTCAAAAGGTTTGAAAGGCTCTTTTTCCATTTGGTTTAACCCGTGCTGCATCTGACGCTTGAGCTTTTGTTGTATGCGCAGATCTTCGGCGATTTTGGTGCTAGATGAATCGCAGTGATTTGTAAATATGTTCCAAATGCGATTCAGAGGAGCAGTGAGTATTTCTGAGAGTTCTTGGTAGGGGTAAAGAGGTGGAGTTTCTAAGAGAAGACTTGAGAAATATTCTGATTCCAAATAGCAGTTCATTTGAATGATTGATGACATGTGTGTTTCTGTTGTAGTTGTTTAAAAACGAATTCAGGTGACTCTGACAAGAAGGAGGGTGATATTATCATTGCCTCCTTTTTTTAATGCGGCTTCGACGAGCATTTTTCCCATTTCCTCGAGTGAGAGGGGCGAGGCAAGGATGAGAGCGATTTTGCTTTCTGAGACATAGTCGGAAAGACCGTCGCTGCAAAGCATATAAATATCTCTGGGGCGCAAAGGGATCACTCCGATATCGGGGAGGATGGTGGATTGGATTCCAATTGCCCGAGTGATGGCATTGCGCGGAGGAGCGTTTTCTTCCTTAGCTAGCTTTACATTGCGAAGGGAGTGATCTTCTGTCAGTTGCTTGAGTTTTCCTCGGTAGCGGTAGAGGCGGCTATCGCCCACATGTGCATAAATCAGGTAATCTTCGATGACGACAAAACAGGACAGGGTGGTTCCCATGCCAGCATATTCCATGTTATGGTGGGATTCGTAGAACACCTTGGTGTTGGTGCTTGAAATGCTCTCTCTTAAGCGCCTGCAGGCTTCTTTGATATTGGGATGGTCTTCCATGGTGGATATCGAGCGGCACATGCTTTGCATCGCAAGAGAAGAGGCTACCTCTCCAGCATTATGTCCACCCATTCCATCAGCGAGGATGTAGAATTTTTTCTCAGGAAGAGCTGCCCAAACATCTTCGTTGTTACCTCGAACAAGGCCGATGTTGCTGATGCCAAAGCTCTCTAATTTGTACGGTGTCGTATTCATTCAGGTTGTAAAATTTTACCCATGAATAACATTTCTTGAGACTTTAAATCGACAATGAAAAACAAGAAGGGGTGGTCTGCGATGAGTTGTACAGGCGGTGTTTTCTCTAAGGAGGATGTCACATTCATCGAAGCGGCGGTAGCTGCAGCAGCAGTGACGCCAGCTTCATCGAGTGCAAAAAATGTCTGGTGGATCACCTTGTTCAATAATAAATCGCGCATGCCATCAATGCCGACGAAATTGGCACTGGAGTCAAAGGCATCTTCCATGCCTAAGCGTTGCAAGGGCTCTCCCAAATCAAAACGGGAATTAAGAGTAAATTTGGGAAGTTTTAACTCTACTTTCTGAGGAGATAGGGCAGAGAGCCAGTGGCTAAATTCAGAGGTAAGTTCACTCGTCATTGTGGTTAAATTTTCTGCAGATTTGGGGAGCAGCAGAACAAAAGATAGATCGCCGCCGCCGCTTGATGTTCCAATAAAAGGGATGGCCACAGCTTGCAGGAGCTGATTTTCAAAAAAGGGAAGGGAGCGTGTTTGATGCATCATTTTGACGGTGATGCTCGAATCAGAAGAGGGATGAAAAGGCCAATCTTGTGTCAGCTTAGGGTCGAACGCATATCTCCAATTGCCCTGAAAGTACACCGCATTCGTCAGAACAAGTCGCGTTTTTTCATTGATGTCATCGGTTGTGAGTAGATGGGTGATTTTGCCTTGTGTTTGCTGGGATATCCAGTCATTGATCTCAAGCAGCGCGTTGGATGGCATCGAAAAGTTGATTTTACTTAAAGTCGCTTGGAATTGTTTTTCTAGGCTGTAGCGGAAATCCGTCAGCAAAAAAGTATCTTGGTCGACCCAAACAGCATTGGCAGTCTTGAGCGTGTATGTTTTTTCCGTTTCGTTGGAAGGTTGCAGAGATTGGTTAAGCAAGCACGATGTTTTGGCAATATTTTTACGGTCAATCTCTAAATGAAGCGCTTTTTGCATTTGAGCTTCCGTCTCGCCTCTTGCTCCTAAGTAGACCATTGATAGGCAGTTAGCAATACTTAAAGGGGAAAAAACAAGGTTTTCTTCTCCCGGCGTTAGAGCTGGATAGAGGGAAAAGGCAAATTGCGTATGGTCTTTGTTCAGCTGCTGGATATCTGAGGCTGGATCTGCAGCAAGGGGTGCAGTGAGAGCCATCAAGCTTACAATAATAGGGTACATAGCACCTCCTGTTAGTCAGGAAAGAATAAAATCCTGACAGTACTGACTGTATTAAACGTCATATGAAGCCCAATCGATGCAAACAGGGAAGCTTGTCTTTCATAAATAAAACCTAGAAAAAGAGCGAATACAAAAAGGGAAGCAACTAGAGAAATGTTGCCTATTCCCTGGCTTTTTGCAAAATGAAAGAGAGCAAAGCAAAGCGCAGAAAGGATGATCGCTTTTTTGGGAGCCATGTGGCGTTTAAAATAGGTCTGCAGGCAGCCTCGGAATAAAAACTCTTCAATGATAGGTGCTGCGATTAAAATGGTAAACATAGCTACAGAGAGCGTAAGTGGAGAGCCAAGCGCTGTTTTGAGATAGCGGACAGCAACTTGTTCAAAGCTTTCCATGCCAAAGAAAAAGTAAAGGATCATATCTACAATCTGCCCCACAACGATGACCAGGGGGAACCCAATAACCCAAGTCATTACGCCCATGAGAAAATCTTTAGTGATGGGTTTGGAATGGGGGATAGAGCGATCTTTCCAGATCCTTTGAAACAAAGTAGGGCTTTGTGAAGTTGTGTAAAGATAGAATAGAAGAAAGATAGATCCAAGGATGAATAATTGCACCCAGCTGAAGATTGTTAGTAGAGAAGTTTCCACGAAAGGCTGGGAATAAAAGGATCGAATGACATTGATCAGGACAGGGGCTATGAGCATTGTCATTCCGAGATAAATAGCGAAAACGACAAGGACTGTTTTCAATGAAACAGGATTAGATCTTTTGTCTGTACTCGGCGGTAGATGAAAGAACCCGTAAGATTGCGCTACAGTAAGTAGGATGGCGCTGAGAAGTCCGAAAAGAAGGATGGGTTGAATATAATCGATGTATTCTTGCATCCTCTATCCTTTCGCAGTAATGTTTTAACGTGCTAGAAGCACATATTCTCCAATGCGCGATGCAAGTTCTTTGGTGAACTTGGCATGAGCAAGACCTACAGGAGTGATTTGAAAGTTCTCTGTGCCCCAGCTGGCCTGGTAGAAGTGTTCGCTTGTAAACTGGCGAGGGATGAAGTGGGAGTTTTGTACAAGTTCCTGTAAAATGACTTTGGGTTCATTGCCTCGCACATCAAAGACGCGCACGCGCATGGTCATATTGAGATCAGCGCTGCATTCTTCAGGCGATGCGGGCTTTTTATGGTCTTGTCTAAACACTTCTTCGTGTTCGATCAGTTCGAGGAAAACAACAAACTCATCTCCTTGGAATGCATTTTTTACCCAAGAAACATCTGGAGAGAAGGGATTATGCTTCTCGTTCAGTTTTTTTGTTTTTTCATGCACTTTGCCCAGATCCGCTACAGAAAGGTGTTTGTGCTGAGAGAGGCGATCGGAGAGAATAGAGGAAAACTCCTCAGATAGGCTCCATTCGTAATCATTTTTCGTACTATCGATGACAGGCACGATGGAAATCACAGGTTTACTGTGGATGGGAGCCTGGTAAGATGCGACTTGTTGCGTGTTATTGTCATCGCAGCCTGTTGCCGCAAGACTCAGAATTGCAATGCCGAGAAAAATTCGAGACATAGTCTACCCTCCAGATCAGTAAAATCCTACCATAGCAGATACACTAGTTTCCTCAAAGCGCTTTAGCGATCATAGCAGAATATTCGGGGAGGTCGTAGATGCGTTTTAGGGGCGGCTGCGATTTGGGGCTATCGCAAACATCTTGCGGGGATTTAAGCGAGGTGTCGGCAACGCGATACCATTTTTTTCCTTTGGGAGGATCAGGAAGATGAATGTGTGCTGGTTGAAATCCTGCATTAAAGGCGATGTAGATGGGTTGAGAATGGGCAGGATCGTGAAGCGTATAGGCGATGAATCGATTTTCTGCACCCCAGTTGGCTTGATTAGGCATCAGACCGTGCCATGTGACATCAGAATCGGTTAAAAACTCTTTGCGCATGAGTAGCGGATTCTCGTGGCGGAATTGGAGCATCTTTTGATAAAAGCGCACAAAATCCTTATTTTTTTTCAGATTGTCCCAAAGGAACCAGTTGAGAGCGTTATCTTGACAGTAAGTGTTGTTATTTCCCTTTTTGGTATGGCCGTATTCATCACCCATGAGGAGCATTGGCGTTCCGATAGCTACCATGAGAGCCAGATGCAAATTGCGCATCTGCCTTTCTCGGATTTGGTTGATTTTGCGATCTTGGGTTTCTCCTTCGTGGCCGCAGTTCCAGCTGTCATTTTGATTGGCGCCGTCTTGGTTGTTTTCCCCGTTGTCTAGATTGTGCTTGTCTTGGTAGCTGACGAGGTCTCTTAGTGTATATCCGTCATGAGCTGTGACAAAATTGATGCTGTGATAGGGGCGGCTCTTCTTTCCATAGAGATCTTGCGAACCTGTCATCGCTTTTGCAAACTCGCCGCTTTGATCATTTGTTCCTTTGATGAACCTGCGGACGACATCTCGGAATTTGCCATTCCATTCAAACCACGTTCCATCGCAGGGAAAATTCCCCACTTGATAGAGGCCGCCTGCATCCCAGGCTTCAGCAATAAGTTTGACGTTTGCAAGAATCGGATCGCTCGTGATGGCTTCGATCAGAGGTGGATTGGAAAGGGGAGTACCGTCTTGGTCTCTTGTAAGGCAAGAGGCTAAATCAAATCGAAACCCGTCGACATGCATTTCACTGACCCAATAGCGCAAGGAATTTAGAATGAGATCAGAGACAATAGGATGGTTGGCGTTGAATGTATTACCAGTTCCTGAAAAATCTAAGTATTTTCCCTCAGGGCTGATCATGTAGTAAATTGGATTGTCAATTCCTTTGAAGGAAAAAATGGGGCCGTCTTCTTTCCCTTCCGCTGTGTGGTTGTAAACGACATCGAGGTAGACCTCAATCCCATTTTTATGCATCTCTTTAACCAGATAGCGAAAATCGTCCATGGCCCCGGTCCAACTTTGTGTCGAGGAGTAGCGGTTCATGGGAGCAAAAAAGTTGACCGTTGAATAGCCCCAGGCATTTTTTAGTTTTTGGCCGGTTTTTGGGTTGATGCGTTTATTTTCACATTCATCGAATTCAAAGATCGGCATGAGTTCAATAGCATTTACCCCCAAACTTTTCAAATAGGGGATTTTTTCTATGATGGCCAAAAATGTCCCGGGGGCTTTTGCCTGGCTTGAAGCATCTTGAGTGAATCCGCGCACCAGCATTTCATAGATGACCAGTTTGTCAGCGGGGATTTTGGGCGGGCTATCATTTCCCCAATCAAAGGGAGCATCTGCAATGACTTTTCCTCGCAGAGAATAATCCCCCTGTTGCATATCCTTATATCCCCAAATGTGACCGGTATTGACCCCTTTGGCATAAGGATCAAGGAGAATTGTATTGGGATCAAAGCTGTCTTTAGGATTTGAGATGCGAAAACCATACTCCAGCTCTTCGGAGGGAAGATTTTGGATGAGAATGTGCCAGATTAGCCCTGTCTTATTCGTTTCGGGGTCCAAGGGGATTTCCACAAAAGGGTGCTTTGAATGAGGCCAAAAGAGGCATAAGGTGATGTCTAGGGCATGTTCAGAGAAAAGGGCAAAGTTAATGCCTTTACTCGTCCAAGTCGCCCCTAAAGGAGAGGGTGATCCGCGTTCCCAGGCAAGGTCTTTGGTATGCAATTGAAACATAAGCACTTAATTGTTAATCGGTTTAGCAGTTAAGGAAAATCGGCGTCTCCTCTGCAAGTTAGCTCAAAGGGCTTTTGTATGCAAGTTTCTGGGGATTTTTATTGATTTAGCTCTATTTTTTTGTTATAATAAGCGTTAGAAGCATCCAACGAATTTGATAGAGAGAATCCCTACTATTCTTAAATTTTTGTTGCAATTTTTGAGCACAAGTTGGAAACTTCACCCATTATGCGTATTTTAAAACTTTAGAGTTTAAGAAGGAGGACAACCCATGTCATTGGAAAATGCCAAACAAAATCTCAAAGAATTCGGAAAAGAGCTCAATCTCGAATTGGCATTTGATGAAAACCACACCTGTATATTGGGTATTGATAATACCTTTTCCCTACATTTGACTTACGAACCCAATTCCGATCGCCTTTACCTTTATTCACCCATCTTAGATGGTCTTCCAAAAGATCCTACAGCGCGTCTTCGCTTGTATGAAGCTTTATTGGAAGGCTCTATGCTCGGCGGTCAGATGGCAGGCGGCGGTATTGGTGTTGCTGTTCCTGAAGAGCTCATCTTGATGCACGCAGTTTTAGAAATGGGCGTGGGCGCAGATCCGTCTGCTTTAAGACGTTTTGCCCCCCTGTTCGTTGAAGCTGTTGAGCGTTGGAGAGGAAGAGCTAAAGACATTTGCGAAGGACGCGAAGTGTCTAAAGAAGGTGGAACTGGTGCTCCTGGTGGCATGCAGCTTCCAGGCGGCGGCGGTGGAAAACCTGGCGAGCGCTTCATCAAGATCTAAGAATTCATTAGTTTTGAATAAAAACCTCAGAAAAAAGCAATTTTTTCTGGGGTTTTTTAATTTTATTCGAATTTTGAGTGAACTTGGGTATAAGCACCCTAGGCGGTACTTTAAGCGATTATATAGGCGCTAGGTCTGCTCTTCTTAAATTGACTCCAGCAGTTTGTATAATCCTCCAGTGAGGGACTCCAACATCCTGTATGCGTATGACGATCTAGTGAGTCAGGAGCATCAGGGTTGTAGATTTTGATGATCCACCACAATCCGCTGTCATAATATTTTATCGCAAATATACGGCCAGCGATTGGAATAGATTCGATGAATCCTCTTGAAAACTCGCATCCCCCTTTTGCAGCATGCCATAGGTGTCCTTTATCAAAAGTGACTACTCCAGCAAATAAGTGGCCTACGGTGTGGATGGTAGATAATGCCATCCGAGTTACACCAGCAGCAATACCAATGACATATATTCTAGCGAATTCATTTAGAAGAGGTTGAAAGTGCATTGCAGTAAACCCCGGGACACCATCATTATATGTTTTATCACTATAGATAAGATGATCTCCTGTCCAGCTCTTAGTCCGTGACTCAACAACAACTCCACCTAATAAATCAGATACTGATGGCATAATTCCTCTAATAATAGTTTTCTATAAATTCAAGCAGATTTCTGGAAAATAATAATAAATCGCTTAGTTTTAAGTAAATAGCTTATTGTGTTTAATATTATTTTTATTTAAATAATTAGTCGTTATATAGATATTGATTTAACTGTGTTTTTTCAATAATGCATTTAATTAAAATTTAAAGTTTACATATAAATTATATTTTTTTAATTAATTGACAATCATTTATAGTTTTTATATTATTAATGTATTGCTATGTGTTGTGTCTTTTAACTTATGCGTAGTTATTTGATATCAATAATTAATAAATTTTAATTCTGAGGTTTTAAAATGGCTATTTTTATTCAATCATGTCCTGATGTTGATGTTAATATGCTTAGTTTTTGTGACGATATTGATAGTTTTTTAAATTTAAGCTGTGTTAATAAAGCTGCATATGTGGCTCTAAATAATAATAAATTCTTTAAAGAACTTTTCGAAAGGCATCATCCCTATTTGACAAAATCCGTTTATGAGTTTAAAAATTTATTTGATTGTCATCCTAGTAATTGCTGGAAAGTCCTCTGCTGTGTTTTTTCCTCCAATTACGTATTCAAACCGAATGATTCATTTATTAAAGACTCTATCCCTTTTATCTGCACATCGTTGAATTCGCTGAATGCGCAGTTAGAAATTGAGCAAAAAGAGATTTGCGGATCTTATTATGCTGACCCCAATTCCCCCATTGACCAAGCATGGAAAGCTTATGAGAAATGCAAACAGAAACGCGAAATGTTAGAAAATGATTGCAGGGAAATCAGGCAGCAAAGCTCTACGCCCTCGAAGCACTCGTGCCTTGGTAAGGGAATTTATATCTCAAACGGGTATAAAACTATTGTGCCATGGGGGGACGATGAACCACAAGAGGATGATCAATCACAAGAGGACTTAAGGATTAAGGAAAAGGAACTCGAACTTAACCGTACAAGGACTAAGGAATTCGAACTTCACTGTACTTACACTAGTTTGAACAACAATCTACTAAGCTGCAAACTGGCTCTAAAAGAGGTTTACGAAAAATTGATCATATTTGATCTCTCTTCAAATGCCCCCGAGTCTCTTTATGGAATCATCAATGTGCAAAAAAATAACCTAGAAACGGAAATCAATGTCGCAAGACTATTAGAATTAAACGAAACTATTAATTTAATTTTATGCATTATTAAATCTAATGAAATAGTCAATACTGATGGTGAATCGGACGATACAGATGTTGCTAAAACAGAAATAAACGAATTTAAAATTAATTTCCTTTGCTCTTACTCTAAAGATTCAATTAATTCTCTTCCTTCCAGGTTAAGTTCGCATATTTGGGCAAAGTTATACGAAACTTGCGCAAATGGAGCACAAGAAGATCAATGGTCTGAAAAGCATTTTCATGAATTTCTTGGCCCATTAAATAAAATCATTGTAAAGCTCGGAAAATCTGAGGCTAGTCACCAACATTGTTTCTACCTCGATTCACGAAACGAACAGAGGCAAGCCAAGATGCGCTCTAAAAAATTGTTTTTTGAATTCTAATCTCATCGATACCGTTCCCACTTGACTTGAGTGGGAATGGTATCTCTATCTTTACTGAAAAATAACAGTATTTTATTCCATGCTAGCTCGAATTTCAGAGAGCGCCTGAATAAGCTCTCCATCTGAGCTTTCTAATTTTTTTTCAATCTGTTTGATACTGGTCATGACTGTGGAGTGGTCCCTAGAGAAGATCCTTCCGATATGCTGAAAAGGGAGCCTTAATTCCAGGCGGCACAGGTACATCGCGATCTGTCTTGGAAAGGAGTATTCCTGATTCTGGGCTTTCCCTAAAAGATCTTCACTGCGTATCCCATAAAAAGCAGATACGGAACCAATGATTATATCAGGAGTGAGCGCGATTTTAATTTCTTGGGCGATGAGATCGGAAAGCATTTTTTTTGCGGATTCCTTATCGATAGAAAGAGAGCTTCTCTTATGGCGGACCTCGCCTCCCATGTGGCAGCGCAAGACCATCGCTTCTAAAGCTAGATGTAAAGATCTAGCTGAGATAAAAGTGTCGAGAAGAAATTCAGAGACCTCTTTGGAAAGAGGAAAGTTTAATCTTTCGCAGCGCTTTTGCAGGACCTGTTTCATGTCCTGGCTGCTTAATTTTTCAAGGTGCAGAGAGATTCCCCATTCAAAACGGGATACCAGGCGCGGCTCGATTTCTTCTAACAAAGAAGGTGCGCATTTGGAACTCAAAATGAGTTGCCGCCCTGTGCTATGAAGGGCGTTAAATGTGTGAAAAAACTCTTCTTGGGTGGCGTCTTTGCGCGCAAAGACATGAACGTCATCGATGAGAAGGATATCTGCATTTCGGTAGGCTTTGCGGAATGCTTGCATTTCGGAGCCGCGGATCGCGGAGACGACGTGCTCGGTGAAGGTTTCTGCGCGGGCATAAAGGGCATCTAGGCCTTGCGCTTTAAAAGCTTGCTCAAGCGCCATAAGCAGGTGGGTTTTACCTGATCCAGATCCTCCCCAAACAAATAGAGGGTTGAACGTAGCTGGGGGGAGTGTGGGTGTTTCGAATGCGTTTGTTTGCGGGTTGTAGCCGGATAATTCACAAAAAAAACGAAAGATAACTTGATTGTCCTCGCCGGGGATAAAATTTTCAAAGCTCATCCCTGGCTCAATCTTATCTTTGAAAAAATGAAGCGGCGGGCCTGATTTCCCTTTTTCTTTTTTGGAGAATTTGGAAGTAGGTGCAGCTTGCACTTCTCCAACGGTGAGGTGGACTTTTATGGGACGGAAGTTGTTGTTGGAGAATCCTGATTTGAGCTTGGGGCGAACGTGCTCTTCAAACCAAAGCAGCTGAAAAGAGTCTTTTGCTTCGAGATAAAGATTTCCAGAATCAAAATGGACGATTTTTAGAGGACGCAGCCACTTCTCGACAATCTCTTTGCCGAGAAGTAGCTCCTGTTTATTTACAAAATCGTTCCAAGCTTGCATGCGGGTTTACCTTGCTTGGCTGGATTTTGCAAGTTCCGCTTTATTTTTTCAATACCTCAACTACTGGCACTGCATTCAGCCTCTTGCGCGTCATGTACCATTGTTGCAAGATGCCAAGGGCCATCGAAGACAGCCAGTAAAGGTTCAAGCCGGAAGGGAAGTGGTAGAACATCACAGTAAAGACAATGGTCATAATGTTGCCCATCATCTTTTGCTGTTTCTGCTGGTCTGTCATCTGGCTCTTGTCTTTGGGGCCTGTAGCGCTAAAACGCTGCTGCAGCCACATGACGCCGCCGAGAAGGAAGGGCAGAAGGTGGAAGGAGTTGCCAAAGAATAGGATGGGGAAATTCCAGCTAAATAGGACATCGGGCGCTGCGAGGTTATCAATCCAACCAGGGATAAAGCTAGCTCCTCTAAGCTGGAAGGTCGATTTAAGTAAATCGAACATGCCGATCAAGAAGGGAAGCTGGATGAGAAGGGGGAAGCAGCCGGAAAGAGGGTTGACTCCTTTTTCGCGGTAGAGGTTCATGATTTCTAGCTGAGCGCGCTTTGGCTCTTTTTTGTATCTTTCTTGGATTTGAGAAACCTTTGGCGCTATCTCTTGCATTTTCAATGTGGACTTGATCGACCAGGCGTTCAGCGGGTAAAGCATGATGCGGAGGGCGACTGTGAGCAAGATGATAGAAAGCCCCCACGAAGAAGTAACCTGGTAGAATAGGTTCATCAAAATGAAGAGGAATTTAGCAAAGGGCTCCGAGATAAAAGTAAACCAGCCGTGGAAGCTGAGTGCTGCGATGTAGTCAGGATTATATCCTGATATTGGATCAGAATATGTTGCATCCACTCTTTTGAGAATGTCTCCTTGCAAAGGGCCTGCGTAATAGCGCAGATTCATCATTTGAGCGCGCAGAGGAAGTTGGAACTCAAATCCTGGAAATTTCTCTGCGGGATAGGGTGTATATTCAGGATTAAGAACAGAAAGGCGAGTAGGATCTTCTGTTCCTGGAACTTTGCAGGCTCGATAGCCAGGTGGAATGGCTGTGATAGGATCGAGGATCAGACCAAAAAATCCATTGGCAGAGCAGACCCAATCGGGGTACACGTTTGCCGTCGTAATGCATTCTTTCGGAAGGGAGATTGAGTCGACAGCTGCTTTATTGTTGCTTTTTGTAAAACGATAAGTCAATGCAGGGGCTGCGCTGTCTGAGATCAGCTCCACTTCCGGAACACCGGTGGTGAGCCATAAACCTCTAGCATCTCCATCAATTTTAACGCTGGCTTCGATAATGTAAGGGGCCTCATCGGGGTTTTTGGGGAAAGCATAGGCGCGGGTAATTTTGCGCTCTGAATCAGAATACTCAAATTCAATCAGGTTCTTTTCAAGTCTTTTCAATTTAAAGATTTTATGTTGCAGATCTTGGAGATCTGAAGTGATCTGCAAAGCGTAGAATTTGGGAGGTATGCGAGTAGCCATATGGCCGTGAGGATAAAAATGCGCACGTCGCAAAAGAGGGTAGTATCCACCAATTGTGAATTGCTCTGTTTTTTTAACGCCTGTGCCATCATTGATGTAATAGGGAAGCGATGGAAAGTGGTCGTCAAAGGCGTAATCTTTAGCAAGTTCGCGATCAAAGCCGATTGGGCGGACAAAGCTTTTTGTATTTTCTTTGGTTTGAAAGGGGAGATTAATCTCTACGATGGATCCGCCGACGTTAGAGAAAACGATCTGTTGATAGTCATTCTGCAAAACAAAAAATTCTTCATTGGAGATATCTCTTAGCGGAGGCATCACGACAGATTCTGGCGATAGGGAAAGATTTTCTTCAATAGCTTCAAATTTTTTTATTGGAGGAGTGGAAGGTTGCTGAGGAGTTGGGCTTTTAAAAAACCACTGATTAATGAAAAAAAGGGAAGCTGTAAGAGCAATCACAAAAATGAGCGAGCGTCTGTCCATTGGAAATAACCTTTAGGGTAAAAATAGGAAATGATAGCAGACTTTATTGAATAAATCAATTTAAAATCGCCGAGATGGATTAGCATTCTTTTCGGAAGTTGCTGCGTCTTTCTAGCTGGGTTAGAAATTCTTGAAACTCGGCGGTGGAACGAAGGTTGTCGAGCCATTCGTCCTGAAGCATCTCATCGAGGGGAGGAAGAGCATCGCAGCTTCTTGCTTTTTCCAAGCAATACATCCCTTTTTCATAGTCTCCTTGGAGGGAGTAAAGGCAGGCTAAGTGGTAGTAGCTTTGCTGATTCCCAAGCTCCATGGCGACTTGGATCTTGGTTTTGGCCGTACGGAAGAATTGATCAGATTCTGCGCTATCGTGGGAGAGCGTTGCTAAATTCATCAGCGCGACAGCCCAATCGATAAGGACGCCGTCATTTTCTTCATCATTTTTTAACTTGATGCGGTAGTGGTGGATCGCTCTGTAGAAGTAGTCAGGTTCATTGGTGAGTTCTCCTAAGTGGGAAAACGCAAGGGCCAATCGGTAATGGACGAGGTTAAAGTCAGGATCGATAATCAAGATGTGGGAGAGGATTTCGATAGCTCTTTGATAATACGACTCTTCTTCGTAGAAGTCGCCGAGGGCGTCTAAGGTGCTTGCGTATTGGAATAGCCAGTCGGGATGGATGTAAATGGCGTTTTTCTGCAAGCTGAGGAGGCGTTCAAATTGTGTTGATGCTTGTTCCAGTCTGTTTTGTTCATGGGTGATTTCACCCAGTTTGGAAAGAGCGGCTGCGTAGTCGAAGAGATAATAGGTGGACGAGTGTAAATCGACCGCTTTTTGAAAGAAGCGCAAAGAAAGCTCTAGATTTTCCGGCTCATTTTCAAGATCTCCGAGCAAAGAATAGGTCCAACCGATCGCATGCCAGTGGCGGTGGCAGGTGCGGTCGATAGAGAGTCCCGCTTGAAATCTCTCGATTGCCTGGTAATAGTAATCGCAATCGTCGAAATAATGGCCAAGCGCTTGGCAGCAAATCCCATCGCTGTACCAGATTTCTGGATTTTCTTCGTCCATGTCAAGCGCGGTGGATATTTTGTTCTGCGCATCGTAGATGAGATCAAGGCGCTCAGTGTAGTTTCCGAGCAGGGCAAGAGCCTCTCCCCAAATCGCGTAGATCATCGGATTTGTTGTATCGATGGCGAATGCTTGGTGGCATTTCTCAATACACTGGCGCAGACGTTTTACATCGGCTGTGCGCTTTGCGGAGTCGCAGAGGAATTTAGCCCAGTCCAGCCACGACTGGCTGTCTTGTGGTTGTATTTGAGTTGCAGAAGCATAAGAGCTGCTAGCCTCTGTAAAGTGATCCTCATCATGAGTATGGGCGTAGAGTTCCTGCATAGCTTCTGCGAGCAAACACCAGCTTTCATGGGAAGTAGAGTTCAGGGCCAGGGCTGTTTTTAAGTGCAGGATAGCCGTTGAGAATAATCGCGTATCGTTGATGTGCGAGGCAAATTTCAGGCTAGCGTAGCCGTAGTCGTTCCAGAACTCAGCAGGGAGTTTTTCTTCAAAAGAGTGCGCGTAATGAAACGCTTCCATCGCTTGGTGCCAGTCGAGAGCCTCTCCCGATTTTTCTGCCAAGTGAATGAATACTGAGCCTAAATCCCAATAAAGTTCAGATAGAGCGTCTCTGCCTTGATTTTCAGAGAGAGCGACAGCTCTATTTAATTTGATTTTTGCTTCGTTAAAATAGTGATTTTCTTCGGTGTTTTGGCCCAACTGGCAAAGAAGGCTGCCCCACGCTTGCCACGCCTCGAAATAATCAGGATCGAGAGTCGTTGCGGCTTTAAATTTTTTGCTTGCTAAAGGAAGAGTGTTTTCCCTTCCTTCCTCACTGCCATATTCAAAGAGAGACAGGCCTTGTGCAAAGAAAGTTTTTGGATTGGAAGGGTCGAGACTCAAGGAGATGTCAAAGCACTCAAGCCCTTTGGAGAGGTCGCCTTTTAGAAGCGCTGCTTCTCCTTGGGCAAGCCAAGACCCTGCTATCTCAGAATGCGTCAGACGCTCCTTGTCTTCCTCTGCAGCAGGAACTACTCCTAGATGAAGAAAAGGGTCATCAGTGATCGACGGATGATTCAAGATGTTTTGATCCATGGATTGCTCTTGTTAGAAGGAACTTTTCCGTTAAAAAATCTCGTTGATTTTCAAGTGGAAAATCAGGCGAAACTTTATAGCGAAATAGGTTCAAAGAGGCGGATTATAGGAAACCCCCTTTTTTTGGACAATCCAGCAACCTTTTTTGAGGTTGCTAATGTGGTAAATTGAAACTTTATTTAACAATGATCAGGACTTATAATAAGTGGCTTAGCCAATTTCATCTTAACAATAAATTGATGCAAAAAACATATGTTTGCAGGTGTGAACGCTCCCTTTCGATAGGGATTTCCTAGATGAAAAAAAATGTAAGAAAATCAGGTCCTTAGTTTAAGATCCTTTTGAGAAATTTTTCAAGTGATTTTAATACATATGATAACGACTTCTCAACTCGATTCCTGGAAAACCCTTCCCCAGCAGCTGTGCTTCGTCGCAGAAGGCATAGACCGAATTCAATGGATCATTGAAGATTATTCTCAGCAAGGGAAGATCGATTCCTCCCTTCTTGAAAAAGTACTTGCCAAAAGAGATATTCTAGATAAAGTTTTCAAAACCCTTTTGCCCTCTTCTCAGATCAAAGAACCGACTTTGCTGAGCGATTTTCCAAATGAGCTGATCCAATTGCAGGCTCATCTCATCGACAAGTTTTTTCGGCTGAAACTAAAAATCGCAACGCTCATCGTCGTCCAAAAGTCCTCCGATGAGCAGGGTAATGTTAGTAACACGACTAGTGTAAGTACGCTTAGTAGAGACAAGAAGCTACTTTTGATCCTGGATAATCAGCTGGTTCAAACGGAGTGGAGTTTAAATGATTTAGGCAGTGACTTTCGCGCTATGACGAGGTATTTTTCTCAACCCCTTTTTTCTGGCAATGCTCTGATTCTTATCCCTGAGAAATGCGATGAGTTCAAACATCTTTTGAACCTTGCCATTCAGTTGGATAAAATTTACTGGAGTTTGGAAGATCAGTTGAAGGACCATCCTGTTTCAGAAGCGTTTCTCACTGAGTGCAAATCGAATGCTTCACTCTGTTTTAGGGAATTCAACACCGACTTATTTAAAATTATAGAGCTGAAAGATCAAAACAAATATTTTTCCGTAAAATATGATCGATGGACTTCCTTTTTTTTAAAGATAGTTCCTTTGAGAAAAGGCCTGGCTCACCAACAGTTTGTGGAGAGGTCGTTTTGCATTGTGTCCTTAAAAGAGAAAGTCATGCTGGAGAAGCAAGAAGGTATTCCCCTATGTTTGAAGCAAATTTCTGCTCTTTTGCGCAGAGAAAGAGAATCGGATGTTCTGCCTGCTCTAGAGGAATTGTGGAAACAGAAAAATAATTCAGAGCTTCTTCCACAGAAAAACGTAACGGGTGACATTAAAATTTTCGAAAAACTGACAACAGGTGAAAAGGGGGCATATAATAAGGAGCTTTTACGCTTGGAAAAAGAAGCGAATGAAAGGCAAGCTTTGATGAAGCAGAAGCGATTGGAATCAAATCCATTATTTTTGCATTGGGAAGAGGAATTGGGAATATTTCAGCTCTTTGAAACACTGTCTCCAGATGTGCAAAAAGCAGTTTATGAAGCTCTTTGGTGGGTGAGAAGTTGCCCCATCGGAGATAATCCGATCGCCCATGAGAATTTTGGTGAGGTTTCTTTTAAGAATATAGAATATCGGTGTACATCCAGTCTTGCACAAAAAGCTTGCGCCATTGAATGGGTTTTATTGCAGCTGACCTGTAATAGCATTGATGCGAGCAAGAAAATAGGGATTGCTAAAGTCAAAACATTGCAAGTGCAAGCGGCTTGGTTTCAATACGATTCCCAGCAGCTCATGATCAGCAAGGTCACCAATGATGTGAAAAAAGAGAGTCTGCATTCTCTGGCCGAAGAGATTGTTCCTTTATTCATGGATGATGTCGTGTTTGAGAAACTGCTTTCAGAGCGTGAAGAATCTTACCACGTTTTAGCTTCAGCTTATGTAGCAAAGTATCCTTGCTTAAGGCCTGTCTTTTTGCAACTGATGAATGGGTTGAAATTTACAGATGATCCTTGGTGAGCCAAGGATCATCTGAGAGAGGTGAAGAATTATCCGCCTTTGGACTTGGACTGAATAATGCTCAAGACTTTCTCTTGGATGCGAGAAGGTTCCTGGCCAAAATAGCTTCTTGCTTGTTGCTCATCTCTTAAGAGAATTTGGACGAGTTCTTGTTTAGATCTTAGCTGGGTTATTTCGCTGTCATACCAAACTCTGGCTGGATCCATGGCTTTACCTGAAAAGTCAGCTAATGGTTCAACCGTGCCTTTATTGGCATGGAGCCACTCCGTGCCGCGCTTAAAAAAGTCGGAAAGACCATCATTTGCCCCAAGACGTGGGTTGTTTTGGTTTCCTTGCGCAGGATCAGCAGCTGGAGTGCTGACGGCGACAGCAACCTTTAGTACAGCGCATAGAGTGGCAAGCGCAAATAACGCGAGTGCTTCACGATGTTGCTCACTGCTGAGATCGCTTGCTATTTCCCTGTTGCCGCTGAGGGTTTTGCGCTCTAATCCGATATAGCTACCATGAAACTGTGTCATGGTTTTGTTATAATCAGTAACAGCTGAAAAGACTCTACTAAGTGCTCCTGACATAATTCCTCTTGTTTATATTTATCTAACTAATTGAATATTTGATTCGCAGATCGTTTTGATCGCAGTTTTTGTTTTTGCACCAACAGTTCTAAACTCGCTCATACTTCCTTTGACTTCATCAAGGATCAAATCGAAGCGCTCTTGAGCGATCGTGCGCTCAGTGTTGTTAAGCTGAAGGTCTGCCTCAGTGTGCAAACGCTTGTAGTCGGCGACACCGCTCCCAAAGGTCGTTGCCGCTTGAAAAATGTTCACTGCTCCGAGTGCGACAGAGGCTGCTTTTTCTGCAAAGTTCAAAGCGCCAGACGCCACACCATTGACAGAACCTGTAATTCCTATGCCGGCTGCTAAAATCCCAAACGCTGCTGGCAGCATCCAAGCGAGTTGTTGTTTGCGCTCTTCGTTCTCATGGGCGAGGAGGTCTGCAATCCAATGCCACGTTCCCATCTCTGCTAGGGCAAAATTGGCAAGAGAGAGAATACCCGATGCAATCATCGCACCGCCGATCAAAGCAGTGCCTCCAGACGCAGAGACAGCCATACCGAAGACGATAGAAACTGCAGAGAAGATCGCGTTCGCAATTTTTGTAAGGGCTGACCACCAGTCGCTATTTCTAGCGCGAAGAGCTGCATCTCTAAGAATTTTCATATTTTCAGCAGCGATGTCTGAGATCGTGTCTTTTGCAACGGAGATGCGATAGCTGAGTCCATCTAAGATCTTATTGCCAATCTCGCGGGATGCGCTGGTGACTTCAAGCAATCGGTAGGCGCACATGGGCAAACACTGCGGGGGAGTGAGGATCGGACGCTCGGGAGCCCACTCTCTGCGGAGCCGTTCATTTGCAATCGGATCCGTTGCTTTTACCTTATCAACGTTTGATGGCTCAGAAACAGGCGTAGTTTCTGGAAAAAAGTAACTACTGATTGAAGAGAATATCGAATCAATGCCTGACATAGTGGATAGCCTTCAATAAGTGTATTTTTTCTTGCAAAGTCTCATCCTTGCAAAAGTTCAAGGCGGCATCTAATGCTTTTAACGCTTCCTCTTTGTCGTCCAATGAGAGGAGGCATTCAGCAGCATGAAAGTGCGGCATAGGATCTCCCTCTTTCAAGAGAGCCACCAGGCTCCACGCATGCATCGCAGCGTGATATTCGCGCGCCATTTGCTTAGAGCTTGCAAGTCCGTGCCAGTAGTGCTGAGAAAAGGGGTCAGTGAGCACAAGCTGTGTAAAAAGCGCAGCAGCTCCTCGGTAATCGCCTTTTTCGTACATCTCAAACGCAAGGGCGTAAAAATCCCGTTCCTTGTCAAGAGGGATGGAGGAGACCTGATTTTCAGTGATCCCTAAAATCTCCATCACTTCTTTTTGGAACGTTGTTCGCATCATCGGGTTATCTGACCATTTTGCGGTTGATCGATTCCAGCAGGTCGTTTGCCTGTTTCACGATTTGGCGGGCAATTTCAATCACCTGGGATTGTTTGTCGTAGTGTTCATTGATATGCATCAAGCTCTCATTGAGATCGGCAGAGTGCTTTTTAGTCTCTCCGTCCAACCCTTGTAAGATGGCGTCGATCTGATCTTGTGAGAATGACTTAATTTCTACATTTCCCATGTGGATATCTTTGAGGCTCTCATTCAGCAAATCATCGCTACTAATCTGTTGTCCGAGCGCACCCACTTTCCCCACTTTTGGGAGATGGTCAGGAACCCCTTGAACGAGATCGTCAAAAATCGAGGGATTGCTCCTGTGGATGTGGGCCATATAGCGCATCATCGTCTCATCTTGGGAAAAATCGATGAGCTTGTCCTTTTCCTTAGGATCTTTCGATTTGGCATGGGAGAGTTTGTTGACGACGTCATGGATGATTTTGATCTCGACATTGGATCTGTGGAGATTGTCGATCATGCCATGCAGTTTAGGGTCCATATACCCATCTAAATAGCTTGCTGTGACGTTTACCATTTCACGGCCTGGATGATGATCTACGTAAACTCCCATAAAAACCTCCCGATCTTCTTTTTTACCGTCAGCATAACAGAAGGGGAGCATTAATGCAATCTGAACAGAATGAAGGACTTATCAAACTTTTCTTTATGTTAATATATTACTTTAATTGCGTAAGCTTTTGATGGTTAGGTGGATATATAGTTTAAAAAACATTGTATTATTCCCGAGGTTGTTAAACAATTTTATTAACAAAGTGGATTGTCAATTTTACTCTCTCTTCTGTTATAAATTAAATGTATTTTTATTGTCGTAATTAAACAAACTATTTGATATAATATTGAACAACAAAAGCAATTAATATTGTTAATATTTAAAATAAATTAATAAATTACTTTAATCTAATAAGGAGAGTAATATGAATTCCATTCAACTTAAATCTATCATGGATCTACCTGTAGATACCATTGTTCCGATCTTCTATCTATCCGTTGATCCAGATGACAACGCACCATTGGCTTTGCCACTAGTAAATACGGTCTTTTTTCGGGTACTTAAGCCGCTTACAGATCATTTCAATCTCGAAATACTGTGTCCTAAACTAAAGATTGTAGATGCAAATAGGATTCGAAGATATGTCTGTAATATGAGAGATGATTTAAGGCCAGAGCGTGATGGTCTGCCGCGATTGATGGATAATCGAGATTTATGGTGCTACAAAGAACCAAGCATCAATAAATTGGCCGTTATCAATTTCTATAGAAAGCATTCCCGAAATAAAATGACCCTTTACACAATTTTTGGAGGCAATTCCTACGCGTTTTTGAAGGATTTAACATCGTTATTTTCTCGCAAGGTATCTTTTAGCAATGTCACATTTGGGCTTGAAGAAGGGCATCCTGATAAGCCAGACATGCTCTCTTCTATTAGAAGGTACGGAGGAATGGCGGATATAGCCCTGCAGAGGCACACCCAAGCATTTGAAAATTTGATGGATGTATCTCTAGCGCAGACCTATCGCGTCATGATCATTTTTAAAGAACATTGCAATGATCCGTGTAAAGGGTGCGACAATCCCACCGTTCTAGAAATGCTTGCTACGCATGTCTATTCCTGCATGTTTGAGTCCGGACTGCATTACATTAAGACGAGCACTTCTACGCATCTTTCTGGGGCTTCTTTATATGTAGTATCTTCAGGAGGTCATCCATCTTCAAGTGGCCTTAGAATCACTGAACTCACGCCTGGAAAACAATTAAAGGGGGACAACATCCTTTGCAAGGTGCTCGGCGGAGAGGAAAGGCCAGAGTCTAAACCAAATAGCAGCTGTACGCTGTTTTAATATAACTATAAAATAGAGGAAATTATGAACAGTGTAACACCAACTATCAATGAAACAGGCAGCGCTCTTAATGACGCGACTTTAAAGCGGGCCATCAACTTATTTCGTCAAGGCAACTCAAATGACGCAATTCAATTATTGGCGCCGCAAGATGTCCAAAAACAATCAGAGATTAGTAACCTCTTTGATCGTTTTAAAATAGAAAACATATCAGAAAATGAGTTGCATGATCACATGTATACAATTTTGAGCGGGGAAACAAAGCAACCCGGGCCTGCAAATGTACTCGCGGGAGATATTATTGGCCATATCTTCTTTCTTTGCTTAAATCAAGATGAAGAGCCTTTGGCATTGCCATTTGTGAACAAGCATTATTTCAATGTAATAAGGCCTCTTTGTGATCGCATCAATCTTTCGGTTTATTGCCCCAATCTAACGATTGTAGATGCTAAGATGATTCAAAGATTTCTCTGTGATATGCGAGAAGATTTAATGCCAGAGCGTGATGATCTGCCGCGACTTATGGATGATCGAGCCTGGTGGATATTTGATGAACCCTGCTTTAATGAATTAGCCGTCGTCAATTTTTACAGAAAGCACGAATGTAAAGAGATGATGCTCTGCACAATTTTTAAAGGGAAAACCTGTCAACTTCTGGAAAAATTAGCTTCATTGAAAAAATTCGACGGCATATGGTTTAGAGATCCAGGTTATACATATATCCCATGGGTGCTTGGTGGTCCATGGCTCCCAGAGCCTATGGAATTTGATAACATGTTGAATAGCATGTTTATAACGCATACTTATCGAATTATGATTTTCAATATTCCAGTTGGAAATATTCTACCTGATAAAAAAATACCTTCAACCCCTTGTCATAACAAATGTGAAATACCTACATTTCTGGAATTTTATGCTCATTATATCTATTCATGGGTGATCTTCAAAAATAAGATGAATGTGGTCACATCATGCACTTCAAAAACTCTCTCCTCCGATGGTAGTTTTGAAGGGACGGATTCGATGTTGTATGTAAGATCGCCCAAGGCGAACAGTCTTCCTCACATCGATGCTACAACGAGTCCGACTTATTATGATGATGATCGAATTCGAACTGAAAGAATGGCCTGCAAAGTGCTCGGCGGCGAAGATAGGCCGGAATATAGATCAGAACCAGATAGCAGCTGCACGCTCTTCTAAGTAACAGCCATTCCTATCCATTGGGGCCTTTTCAGGCCCCTTCCTTTTAAACCCTCTCTCAATAGGTCTTCCTCCACTTCAGAGAAAACTTACCCTCTTCCTCTTCCTGGGTCTCAGCCTGGAAGACAAAACCATGAGGGAGTTCAACCTCGACGATGACTTGGCTGCTGGTGGCGCTTTGCGAGAGGGTGATCATGATGCCTCGGGTGAGGTATTTTCCAATTTGAACAGCGACCTCG
>JAHFTO010000007.1 GCA_023269355.1 Chlamydiota bacterium
GATGCGATGGATATCGAACACCTCGGAGAAAAGGTCGTTGAGCAGCTGTTCACCAAAAAACTCATCCGCAGCTCATCCGACATCTATGCACTCACGGCAGAAGATCTCGCCAAGCTCGACGGATTCAAGGAAAAGTCGATCCAAAACTTACTCGAGAGCATCGATAAGTCCAAAGATGTGACCCTAGCGCGCTTTATTCTTTCTTTAGGCATCAAACACGTCGGTGAAGGGATTGCAGAGCTACTTGCTGACAACGCCGGCAGCATTGAGCAACTCTCTCAAATGAGCAAAGAAGAGCTCAAAGAGATTCAAGGGATTGGAGGAAAGATCGCTGATGCTGTTGTAGAGTTTTTCAAAGAGCCTGCAAATGTTAAAGAGATCCATATGCTCCTAATGATGGGAGTCAAACCCAAAGGCGCTAAGATTGCTCGGCGCACCGATCATGACTTTTCCGGCAGGACGTTTGTGTTGACCGGAGCGCTTCAGAATTACTCGCGCGATGAAGCCACTCAGCTCATCAAACAGCGCGGCGGCAAGGTGACAGGGTCTGTGAGTGCAAAAACAGATTACGTTCTTGTTGGGGAAGACCCCGGTTCAAAGTTTGACAAGGCCAAAGAGCTTAAAGTCAGAACGCTCTCAGAGTACGACTTTGAGAAGCTGCTTTAACAACACTCCTCGTCGTACATTTCGTTGTACATAGTGATTATATCTTTGGGATAATACGGATCGCCGTAGACATCGAGCACACATTCTTTTCCATCGCCATCGAAGAAAGGCTGGAAGAAAGGATGAGGTTCATTGTTGATATGGGCTTTATCCCAACAATCGATGGGCTGTGGGCCGCGAGTAGAATTTGTACATGAGAAGATCTGTCCATTTTTATTTAATAGGTGAAAGAGGTCAAACTTGCGGAACTTTTGCTCCGAAGAAGTGAAATAGCCTTCGAAGATGATCTTATCAAATTTTTGTCCTTCGAAAATTTGAGATACCTGCTGATTTCCAAAAAAAGCAACGATTGTTGGATTGGCGGCAAGAGAGGGGTCGATAGTGACCGCTTCGGGATGCAAGTGATTGAGTGAATATTTGCCATCGTATCCATCTTTTAGGTAATAGTTGCTTTTAAAGGCATGAGCTAGGCCTCCGCAGTTGGAGAGCCTTCCATTTCCGCATCCAATGATTAAAGTAGTTGCGGATTTGTCAATGGGGCGTAATTGAATCACTCCGCGCGTTTGATAGATTTCTTGAATCTCATGAAGTTGCAGTGATACTTCCAGATTTCTGTAATCAAATTGCTTGTTGTGGAAGTTAGTGAGATCAAACACATGATTTTCATCTAAAATCCATTCATTCTTAAAGAAGCACGAATTTTCTCCCTCATTATCGTTTTTGATAACAAATTCTCTATAAAGGTCGAGGAATTTTTCGACGTTATTGCGATCAAGGGTGTTTTCCCATTTGACCGCAGCAAAAATCCGATTGAAAACGGTGTCGATATTTTCACTAATTTCAGTGGCGTCTGGGTGATTGCTCGGAATCGTTGCTAACACCTCTTTTTTGATTTCTTCAAAAGTTTGGTAAGTAAGCATGAAATTAGGTGATGATTTACAAAGAATAGCATTTATCCTTTGATCGATGTCTTTCTCTAGGTGTATGGTTTGCGTTTCTGCAAGGACCTCGATGACTTTGGATTTAAATGAGGATGTGGAAAATCGAGGCTGAGCAGTTGCTTGTGCAGAGCCTATTCCTGTAGAAGTATTATTTTTGTCTAATGGAATCATTTTTTTCTCCTATTATTAGTTAGGCTGCAAAGCAGCTGACGTTGAGGCGGTATGTCTCTTTTTGAGATGCGCCTTTTAATTCTTCTATTTCTTGAGTGTAGGCGATAGCGATGTGGAACTCATGACCTCGAATCAGGGGAGAAAGTAAGTTGCGCCTCCGGAATTGCTCGAGCTGAGGCGAAGAGATCTTCAAGAAGTAGACTTTTTCAATTCCTGGCCACCGTTTGGGTTTCATGGAGCAGAGCTGTTGGATCGTGAAGGCAAAGGGCTGCTTTTCCTGAATTTCTCTGTATCCCTTCCACCAGCTCATCTCATGAGGTATGATAACAGGGATATGAGCAGAAGAGGGGTTGCTTTGATCAAGAGGAATAGCCTCGCATTTTTCGTCGCTCATCAAAGGAAATAGCTCGGTAATAAAGCTACTTGAGAGCTCGAGGTAGACAAATCCTTGATCGTCTTGTTTAAGAAATCCTTTTTGAGAAAGGGCAGCTCGCGCATAAGCGCAAATGAAAGGGGAGTTTGCGACGGGAACAGGCAGGTCTTCTTTAGCCTCTGACATCAGGCAGCCTGGGGTATATTCATCGCGCGTCATTTCATAACTGGGATGCCAAAAGAACCGGTAGGGGCGCGGCGTTTTGAACTTAGGATGGGGAAGGCCGGGGACTAAAAGGCGTCTTGGGGGAGCAATGTCGGAAAGGATATTTGTATGTTCTTTGGTCTTTAAGATCGCTTTCATCAACTCGAAAAGGCGAATCATGGCCCAGAGACTCTTTCTGATGAGAGAAGGCGTTTTAGAGGGTTCTAAGCGAGTTTTAGGGCTTTTTCTGTAGAGAGAAACGATCCGTTCATCATAGCAGCTTGGAGATAGGGGAATATCTAGACGCGTGCTTGCCTTCCACTCTTCTTTTGGAACATGAAGGCAGGCAAAGACGGCAACGCGGATATCGAGTGGTGAGATTTTAATCATTATTTTTTAACCCATTGGTATCCTTGGTAGGCTAATGTGCCTAAAGCTACAGCGCTAGCAGCAATACCTGCCCAAGAGGCATTGCACTGGTTCTTGTATTGAGTGACGAGCTCAAACCTTCGATGGAGTAATATTTCTTCAATGGGTTTTACAATCTGATTGGGGAATGAGATTTTTATGATGTGTAAATTGCACGGATGGGTTCTACCATTAAGCAAGTATATTGGAAGGCCGGAAATCCCTTCATTATAAGTGAAATGGTAAACGGTCATACTCACTCTTTGGGGAGATCCATCTTTAGTCTCACCTGTAAATACACAAACATCGTGTTTAACAAACTCGCTTTCTGCTGTGAAATGCCCATGTCCAAACTCTAAAACAATCGAACAGGTGGGGTTATAAGGGAAAAAACATTCAAATTTGCTTTTCTGATTTAAGGGAACGTTGATTGCGAATTCCTGAATGCGTTCTAAGAGCGCTATTTCTGTATCTACCTTGTCGCAGCTCTGGAACTGCTTCTCAATGGCTGAAAGCATGGGATTCTCTAAGTGCATGCCACTGCTTTCTTCTGTGATGTAGGGGATATTTTGAGAGAGAAGATAAGGGCTATAATAACCGTAAGTTTTGAAGTCTTGGAATTGCTCTGTTCTTTGGCATGACATAACAGGTTGAGGAGAGAGCCTTTCTATAAACATTTTATAAGTCATGGCATACATTTGCTGCCCTGCTTCTGTGCATAGACTTTTATCGTTGGGATCTAAAAAATAAACGACATCGCCACCCTCATGTTTTTTTGCTCCAATGAGGACAGTTTCATGCTGTCCAGGTTCCGTATTTAACCCGAGCAGGGAAAAAACTTTGCGGCCAGCAATAGAGTCGACCTCAAGGGTGGAAACGTGAAAAGGAGTACCGATTCTACCTACGATATTAAGAGGTCCGAAAGTTTTAAGGGTCTCTATGAGATCTTCAATAGATTCTGTCGGTTTCCAAGAAACAGGCTTTAGCTTGGACTCATGGAGATAGAGAGTTTTAGCGATGAGATCAGTTACTTGCTTTCGAGCATCATCAAACAAGGATGACTCAAAAGAGCATTCCTTGATAAACGCTTCTTCCTCGGCGCTTAAAAGGATTTGAGATTCCGTATCATCACAAAAAAGCTGAGAGATTAGGTCCACAGCATCTTTCATTAGAAAGTTCGGGAGAAATTGCAGGCTAATTTTTTCATTGACGATTCTGAAGGGGAGTTTTTCCCATAAACACCCATGGATCACTTTTGGAAGGTTTTTGTGGAATAGTTTATTGAGATCGATTTCGTATTCCTTTAAGACAGTGGCGAATGTCAGATTGGACTTATGACTTTCCAAGTTGAAAAAGGCAAAGATCCCTTCAGTCTCGGCAGTATAAGTCTTGCGGATAGTGGACCATTTTTTTTCAATTTCTCTGGGCTCTGCGTAATCATCGGAAAAGTTTTTTCCTATGCGCTCAATTGTTCTTTTTGGACCGTAGAACCAGCATGTGCCACCTTTTTGCTCAGCCTGATCTACGCGCGGTCTTTCCTCCCCGTTTTTTTCGAGACGGGCGGTGGGATCTGGCTTTCCAGGAGGAAGCAGATAAATAATGGATGAACTTTGATCTGAAATAGATGTGTTGTTCATTTTATTACCTCAATTAGAACCATTGGTACGCTTGGTAGGCAGCAAGTGCAGTTGAAGCTACAGTGGTTACTCCCACGGCAGCCCAGCAGCAAATTTGCTGAATTTTGTATTGTTGCTTGAGTTTTTCTGTATGATTCACTCGAGTCTCGATCACTTTTAATTTTATTTTATTATTGAACTTAGTCTCGATAATGTCGGGATCTGAGGAAGCATTGTTAGAAAATACGGTAGGATAGTGATCATCAGAATGACAGACGGTTCTTTCAAATATAGGACCAAGAAAAAACTTACGTAAAGACGTATCAGCAAAAAATGTGGTTAGAGGTGACCATGTGTGTATTCGAACAGTACTATAAGAATCTCTTAAACATTGGTTGATATGGATGGAAGGTTGAATATCAGCAGCACTGATGTTGGGTGCAGTATTTAATAGAACACATACTTCATATTGGTTAATGAAGCGCTCGCTCGCATAATCGGTCAACCCACCAGCACTACCGATTTCAAGCATTGGAAAAGCACCGTATCCAAAAGTTACGGACAGGACCTCTTCATTTTGAAAAGGAAATATACATATAAATCTACCGGCCTGATGCAGAGGGAGCTTGTCCGCAAAGGCTTGTACATGCTCGACTAGCTCATTTGCTGTGTGAGCAGCATGAACATCGAGAAAGCCTTGGATATTTTTTTTGACGATATCTAAGAGGGCTTCGGGTGCGATGCGGAGTAAGAAGATATCTTCTTTTGTCCACAATTCCCAAGATTTACAGACCCTGCGGCATTGCATGACTTTTGGGAAACTCAAGTGGGATAGAATTTCTAGATTAATATCTTTATTAGCGCTTAATTGAACAGACATATTATCTCCTAATTTTATTTTTGTTTAATGTGAAAATATACAATATATTATACGTGTTATTTAAATTTAATTAAATGCAGTAATAATTTTAATAACATCTGATAGAAAATGCTTATTTAGAGGTGTTTAGGAAGCGCTTTTCGCCTTTTCCCTATGGAACAGCTTTTTTTGATGCAGGATTTAAATAAATACTATATATATAAAATTTATGATCTAAACGTATCTTTAGGAGTGTGTGGTTATGACAAATAATCAGGTGAGAGCTGCTATTGTAGGCGGTATCATTGTTTTCGTATGGAGTTTGTTTTCCTGGATGGTGCTTCCATGGCATCAGAACTGTTTTAAGAAATTTCAAGATGAGTCGGCAGTGGGGCATGCGATTAAAAATAATGCACAAGGCGATGGGGTCTACGTCTTGCCCAATACCTTTGCTTATACAGACAGCACTTCTCAAAAAACGATCAATAAGGGCATGGAAATGATGGAAAATGGCCCTGTTATGTTTGGTGTTGTCCATCCCAATGGTCTGGGCAAAATGACACTGACGCCATTTGTCATTTCACTCATTATTCAAGTGATTGGCGCATTTATTATTACTTGGATGTTGCTACAGACAAAAGGACTCGCCTTCAAGAAGAAGGTGGAGTTTGTCACTTTATTCGGCGTTGCCGTTGCGGTTCTCTGCGAGCTTCCTGCGTGGAACTGGTGGGGATTTCCAGCTGGGATTGTGATTGTCAACATGTTAGATTTTGTGATTGGCTGGTTCCTTGGCGGACTTGGCATCGCAAAAATGCTCGAGCTTAAGAAGTAATCTATTTTAGTGAAGGCCCCATGGGACTTGTCCCATGGGGCCTTTTTCTTTTTAGTTGATCAGATTTAATTTAGACATTTCCGTAGGATGCCCAGCAACTTCACCGAGTAGGGTTTGGTGATTGAATCCTGTGACTTTTACATTTTGCAGGGTTCCGATGAGAGAGTCGTCGCCAGTTAAGATCACGTTCTTCCAGCAGCGGGAGCGCCCTTTAAGGTGTTTTTCATCGCGGCCTCGTTTTTCAATGAGCACTTCAATTTCAGTTCCGAGAAGGGATTTGCGGTCTTCGATACAGATCTCGTTGTGCAAGGTGAGAAGCCTTTGGAGCCTTTCTTGCTTGACTGCTTCAGAGATGTCATCTTTCCAGCGGAAAGCAGGGGTGCCTTTGCGGGCGCTGTAGGCAAAGATGAAGGCGACGCTGTAGCGGATCTGTTTAAAGATGTCGTAGGTCATTTGGAACTCTTCCTCGGTCTCTGTAGGGAAGCCGACGATGATATCGGTTCCAAGGGAAACATTAGGAACGATGGAACGCATGAGCTCTACTTTCTCTAGGTACTTTTCGACGGTGTAAACGCGGTGCATTTTTTTCAGGATCCGGTTGGAGCCTGCTTGAACGGGGAAGTGTACAAATTCACAGATAGAGGGGAGGTCGCGTATGGCATGCATCAGGTCGAGGGTGATATCGACGGGGTGAGAGGTCATAAAGCGAATCCGTTTCAGCCCGGGGATTTTATCGAGGCGGTAGAGCAGGTCGTGGAAAAGGCAATTCCATTCGGGCTTGTCTTTGCCGTAGCTGTTGACGTTCTGGCCGAGGAGGGTAATTTCTTTATAGCCGTTTTGGACGAGGCGCTCGCACTCTTCAACGATGCTTTCAGGGGGGCGGGAGACCTCTTGTCCGCGGGTATAGGGGACGACGCAATAGGTACAGAATTTATCGCAGCCGCGGATGATGGAGACGAAGGCTTTGACGGGGTCGTCCCGCTTGGCGACGAGGTAGTCAAGATTTTCTTCGAATTGGTCGTCGGTGCGGATGGTCTGTTTGCCCGACTGGACGACCTCGTCGAGGACGTCTCCCAGCTCGCTGATGTTGTTGGTCCCTATGACGAAATCGACATGGGGGAGCTTGCGGAAGAGGGTTTCCTTTTTGGCCATCGCCATGCAGCCCGTCACCCCGATGATCGAGCGCTTTTGTTTAGATCTGCCCAGCTGGCCGATTTTCCCCATGACCTTGCGTTCTGCTAGGTCCCGGATAGAGCAGGTATTGAAGATCAGGAGGTCTGCATCGGTCTCATCATCGATCCGGGTGAGGCCTCGTTTTTCTAGCTGGCCGACCATGATTTCAGAGTCTAGCTCGTTCATTTGGCAGCCGTAGGTGCGAATAAAAAAAGTTTTTAACTGGCGCATAGATGTAAAAATATGGAATTTTGAAGTTAATGGCGCTGGAGTGTACTCTAAAAAAGAACTTTTGGCAAGAGATGTGGAATGTAGGAAATATTTTAACCGCAAAGAGTAGAAATGTGCTGGAAAAAAAATGAAAGGAAAAGTAGACTAGCTATTCTTATTGAACAAAACTATCATTGAACCTTTTTTTTAGGCTTTAAATCCCATGACGAAGAAGAAAAACACGACCGTTCTTCTGACGAAAGAAGAAGCAGTTGCAGCTCGCAAGTGGTTTTTACTCGATGCTTCAGGTAAAACTCTCGGAAGATTCGCAGCTGAAGTTGCAAAAGTCCTTAGAGGCAAGCACAAACCAGGATTCACTCCTTCTGTAGACTGCGGCGACGGTGTCGTCATCGTCAATGCGGAAAAGATTGTTGTTACTGGCGCTAAAGATGCGCAAAAAATTTACCGCTACCATACTGGAGCGATGAGCGGAATGCGCGAAGTGCCCTATCGCACCATGCTCGACCGTAAGCCTGATTATATCATTTGGCATGCTGTCAAAGGGATGATGCCAAAGACGCGTTTGACAGAAGCGCAAATGAAAAAGCTGCGCATTTATGCAGGCGACAAGCACGACATGCAAGCGCAAGCCCCTATTTCCGCCAACATCTAAACAATTTTTGAAGGAATTATGAAAGAACAGATTGGAACAGGCCGAAGAAAGACATCAGTAGCTTCTGTGAGACTTCGCTCCGGAAAAGGCACCGTCCTTGTCAATGGCAAAAAATTTGAAGAATATTTCCCTTTAGCACTTCAACGTCAGACTGTTTTAGCGCCTTTAACGAAGGTTTCCAACCCATCTAATTATGATATTGTTATCCGCGTCGCTGGCGGGGGAATCCAAGGCCAAATGGTCGCAGCGCGTCTTGGTATTGCACGTGCATTAGTGCAAGAAGACCAAGGAAATCGTCAAGGCCTCAAAGCTTTGGGCTATTTGACTCGCGATCCTCGTAAGAGAGAACGTAAGAAATACGGTTTGGCTGGCGCTCGTAAGAGATTCCAGTTCTCCAAACGATAATTTTCGCCTCACCTCATTTTTTGTGAGTTACAGGACCCTAAAGAGCAATCTTTAGGGTTTTTTGTTGTCTTCTGAATTTCCCGCTTGAACACAAATTTTAAATTTGAGATCGTTGTCTCTTATATTGAATTTTTTTTGAGAGGAATAACATGAAAAGAAAGCTCGCAATGCTTGGAATGATAAGTGCCGCAAGTCTTTGTGCGGATCAACCTGGTAATGAAAAGACAAATCAACAAGCAGTTGATCATTCTCCGCAAAGCGTGTTTTTATCCCATCCTCCCTATAGATTTCTCACTTATTTCGATGCACTGTTCATGCAGCCAAGCGGAAGCAATCTGCATTACGCTGCACAAGCAAATTCTTTGCCTGTTATTTCACCCAATTGGAGAATCCATGAGGTGCATCCCGATTATCATTTTGGATTTATTGTCGGCGTGGAAGGATATTTTCATTCCGCAAATTCCAAAATGATGTTGGATTGGGAGCATTTTCATTCTTTAGATTCCAATAAAAAGCATGTTCCAACGGAGGACATGCTTGGACCTTTCTTTGAGATTGGTCCCGATGCAAGTGCTTATAAAAGAGCAAAAGGCCATGGTTTTTTCCGTTTTGACGAAGTGAACTTGGATTACGGTCTGGCTGTCAATTTTGGGAATCGGTTGAAAACGGACTTCTTTGTGGGAGTCAGCTATGCGCAGATTCGCCAAATCATTCATGCTCATTTTACTAGTTTGGATGAAACGACCATTAAGAGCATCCATACCCCGTCCCGTTTTTATGGGGTCGGGCCCCAATTTGGGTTAGATTTTTCTTATCGCATTGTGGAAGGATTTCAATTGGTAGGGGAAGGGATTGCATCTCTTTACGTTGGCCGCATGAAAAACCACACGACATACAAATCAGCTAGCCCATCTTTAATTGCTTTAGGCATTGCGCCCCCAAACAAGCAGCGCACTGATGTAAGTACGCGCACTCAGATGGTACCCGGGTTCGAGTCAAAATTGGGGGTTGCCTATGCTTATTCGTTTGGTCAACGTTTCATGATTAAAGCGGAAATTGGCTATAAAACGCAGATTTATTTAAATGCGATTCAGTCGACAGATATCGGCAGCGAAGTCGTAACGCCTCCCGTCACCCCAGACGTTACTGGAGTTTATGCACGTACTTTCCAAAGAACTCTAAGCAACTTTGCTTTGGCTGGACCTTATGCAGCAATAGACTTTGCATTTTAAAGTAGTTGACTGGGCTTTAGCTCAGGACCAATGATTACCGATATAATTCGCGGTATTTTTTTGTTAGGTAGTTTACGTAGGGGTCTTGGCTTAAGGCTTTGCCAGTCACTCTTTGGCAGAGTTCAGGCGGAGTAAACTGCCTGCCGTATTGATGGATGTTTTCTTTCAGCCAGTCGCGAATAAAATCTAGAGAGCCGTGGGCGACTTGTTCTTCCCATTTGGGGTGGGCTTTTTGAAAGGCTTCGAAGAATTGCACGGCGTAGAGATTGCCCAGGGTATAAGTAGGGAAGTAGCCAATAGCACCCAGCGACCAGTGGATATCTTGCAGACAGCCCTGCCCATCGAACTCTGGGGAGATTCCTAAGTATTCCCGCATCTTGCTATTCCATATATCGGGGAGCTCTTTGACCTTGAGTGAGCCCTCGATCAGCCCTTTCTCAATTTCAAAGCGAATGATGATGTGAAGGTTGTATGTCACTTCATCCGCATCGATGCGAATGAAGCCGGGTTTAACAATGTTAATAGCATGATAAAAATCGTCCAAAGATACATTGCCGAACTGTTCAGGCAGTTCTGCTTGTAGTAGAGGGAAGAAATAGCGCCATAGTGGTTTACTTTGTCCAATGAGCGTCTCCCAAAAGCGTGATTGACTCTCGTCGATGCCCAAAGAAACCTGTTCTCCAAGAGGAGAGCCATAATGCTGCATGGGAAGGTTCATGTTGTACAAGCCGTGACCGCCTTCATGCAGAACAGCTCCGATGTTGGACATGATGTTCTCGGGATGAATTCTTGTTGTCATCCGGGTGTCATTGGGCTGAAGTCCTGTGCAGAAGGGATGAGCAGAAGTATCAAGCCTAGATGTCGAAGAGTGGAACCCCATTTTATGCAGGATTTTATGTGCAAAGTCGAGTTGTTTATGGCGCGGGCAGTGTCGATAGAGGAATTCATCGGGAAAAGCAGGTTTGACAGAGATCTCTTTGATAAGCTGAGTTAAGGAGAGTTTCAGCTGGCTGAAGAGGGGAGTCAAGAATGAGGTTTTCATCTCGGGTTCATACAGATCGAGCAATGCATCATAGGGATGATCCGTAAAGCCGAGAAGATCTGCTTTTTTGCGGTTTAAAGAAACGACTTTGTCTAGATAAGGCGCAAAGGCTTTAAAGTCGTTGTGTTCCTTTGCTGTCTGCCAGACGTGACATGCGGCAGAGGTTGTCTTAGCGAATTGTTTCACAAAGCTATTGGGGAGTTTGATGTTGTGCAAATGATCTCTCCGCCATTCTCTAAGAGCTGCCATTTGAGGCATTGATAAATTGCTGTCTGCGACTTCACCTGTATTGAGATCGATTAAAGAAGATAGGGCTTTTATGAATGCTTTGGATGTTCTTTGCTTGTGGACAAGACTTGCCATGATTTCAGTTTGCTGAGACCGAAGTTCGATGGCTTCTTTGGGCATATAGGTCTCTTGGTCCCAGTCGAGCAGAAAGTGAATCGCATTCATCAGGGAGATCTGTTTGGATAGTGCGTGCAATTTCTCGTAGTTTGTTGGCATGGGATACTCTAGTGATGTGATGAAAGTGCAAAACTAACAGAACGACAAGAATTTGACCAGTAGGCAGTTTGGGGGGTGCTATGAGTGCTGTCACGGGCATGTTAGTTTTTATAAGCTATTGATAATTAAATTGATGAATTGTGTGTTTTAAAATAAAATCTTTGCTTTTATTAAAAATTGAATATAGCGTATAATTAATTATACAAGTAATTGATCTTAAATAATAAGGAGTAATAAATGACGATTTTTTTACCAGGAAGACATTCCAGAAGAACAAATGCACAAAAAATCTGTGATTTTAAAGATTTCAGCAGGAGTAAAAACGATCTTAAGGGACCTGCCAAAAATCATATCGTGAAATTGAAAGCTTATGGTCATAGAGATCACAGTTTTCAAATTGATGCAGCAAAGATCGCTGATTTTAATGATTTTCGCACAAGTAAGAACGAGCTTAAAGGGCCAGCTAGAAATCAAATCGTGGAATTGAAAGCTTATGATCATAGCGATAACAGCCATCAAAATGGTCCAGCAAGGATCGCTAAGGTCGTTAGTAGGGTTTTAGAACTCATTGGAGAGCTCTGAAAATAATGGATGCACGAGCATGTTCTGTGTTTCCAAAAATGCAAATTAACCGTATAATACTCTGAAAAAATAAATTTTTTAAAATTAAAATGGGGTGTTACTTATGTCATCTAATTTGAAGCCAGTTAATACAAAAGTTTACGGAGATATCCTAAATCGAAATGAAGCTCTGTTTGGCAATGCTTTGCTGAAGCATGGTTATAGACGTATAGACCTTACTAAAACGCAGCTCAATGCTTTCTATGACCTGTTTCAGAGGACGGTTCTTGCCCAATTTAGCGAAGAAGAGCTCGATGTAATCTATGCAGAGGTTCACCAAAAAGCCGCTGAGAGGCTTTATGAGGCTGCCTTAGAAAGAACGGCCGGTAATTTTGGGGCCTTCTCTAAGAGCTTCTTTAATTCTTAGTTCTTGCGCTGGCGGCGTTCTTGCTGCCAGCATCATAAATCATTCATGTACAGGCTCTTATAATTCCACAGGACTTGTTCTTTACAGGTAAAGTGTTGGAAAATGGCTTAACTATCTCAATATTAATGTGTTACCTTGTTAATGAAAATATACAAATTAATTGAAATAAAACAATGTTTAGTTGTATAATAGCATTTAACGCTAAGTTAGTTTTTTATAAATAACAATAAAAGGGAGAATGTTATGAATAACATTAATAGTAGTTTGGTCAAATCAGATAAAACGACACAAAACACAAATAACCGCCAGGCACAGGGGAATAGAGGCTCTTCAATAAGCGGCTTTTTTCAAGATGCTATCACAACAATTACGTCTGCGTTTTCAATATTTAAAACCCCAAAAACAAGCTTTATATTTCCATATAATTGGTCTTTAATTCAGGATGTCACGCCAGTGGTTTTCAAGCATCTTTCTAAAAGCCCATTCACTTTCAAATCCTTCAATTGTACTTGCAAAGCGATGTACGGCTTGAACAAAGAGCAACCCCATCATTTTAACCTTAATGACTATACTGATGACTGGGCTGCTAGAGATTATAAATTTGTTACTGTGCAGAATTTTAAAGAATTTGCAGCGAAACTAGCTAAGAAATTCCCTAATCTTTCTGACGATCAGATCAAGTTCGCAATGCGCAGAGACCTCTTGAAGCACCATCCTTTAACCTTTGATGTGCTTTATGCTGATGCTTTAGAACGTTATAATAAAAACCCCACTGTTGAAAATGAACAAGCGTTTCAATTTTACAAAGAACTTTGGAATCATCCGAAAGGGGACCAAAATGTAAGTGCAATGGGTCGTTATACAAGGATGGAAGCGATTCTCAATCATAAATAACCCTATCTAAGTCAAGGATCCGTCTTGGTAAAGTAGCCAAAGCCTAAAAAGCTTTGGCTATTTTTTTAAATAGGCGCTCACATCCATTTGTGAACCTCGTGAAGAGGGGAGAGCAGAAGGCCCAGCTGAGGAAAATAATGGTGATGGTGCCGCTGCCAACGACAACGTCAGAGAGCCAGTGCGCTCCTGTAATCAGACGGGGCATGCAGAGGAATGCTGCGTAAAGGCTGGCAAGGACGCCGAGCCGCCATCCTGCAAGGATGGTGAAGCTGGCTGCAAAAAGCAGCGCTGTTGTCCCATGGTCTCCAGGAAAACATTTTGAGGAGTCGTCTTTGATTTTCATCCAGGAAATTTCTTTGGATAGACGCACGCTATCATCGACAACAAGAGTTGGGCTTGGGCGGGGGATGCTATAATTTTCACGGAAAAACCACCGGTTGACGTAATAGATGATCGCAGCGATGTAAAGGATGCAGAAGAGGAGTTCGGAGACTTTGCGCAGTCGAAGCGATTTGTGGGCTTGTCTGACATAGGCGATAAAGAAACCAAGAACGCAGAAGTCTTCTACCCAGTCAGCGAGTTTATGATTGGCAAGCGCCCAGAAGAGTTGCCAGTTGGGACGGTCTCTTAAGGTAGAATTGATCATCTTGAAGAAGGCGATATCGATCACTTTCCAATAGGCTGCTGTCACAGGCCAAAATAGGCTGGCAAACAGCAGCGCTCCAATGAGGTGCCAGAGAAGCAGGATTTTGAGTTTCCAAGTCCTTTCAGTGTTGAGAGGAAGAGTTGTGGGAGCGGCGTTCATTCAATTCCTTTGAGAGTGTTTGAAAATTAAGCTTCTGTCGATTTTCGGGTTCTTTTGAGCCGATTTTCGATTCTTTTTCGGGGGGTAATATCAAACCTACGTATATTACCCCCCGAAAAAGAATCGAAAAGCGGCCAAAATAATCCCGAAAATCGACGAAGCCTTAATTCTCAAACACTCTCTCATATAGATTTTTTATAGTTAAGACCAAAAGCCAGGCTGCAAGCTGCCATAGGCAATAAAATAGCCATAAATGGTGAGACGACTTGATTTTCTCCCATAATAACAGTTGCGTCCATCATGGCAAAAAAGGCGATAAAACCAAAGAGAGCGATAGCGTAGGTGAAGAAAATGGGCAGATTTCTGGAGTAGCGCTGACAAAAGGGCGATGCTGCGATGATGACGATCAAAGCCAGGAATGGGGTGGTTATTTTGAATAGGAAATGGGTCAAGGCCTGTGGGTATTCATAAGCTGTTGTTTTATGTTTTTGGACAATCATTCGTGAAAGTTCGCTTAAAGAGCGGTTTTCTAGAGGGATGTAGCCTTTGCCGATGGGGTCGGGTTGCCAGCGGAACTTTTCAAAGCGGAAGTGTTCAAAGGATTCTGCCTTCTCGAAATTTCCTTCACTATTGCGTTTGAGTCTGTCGACAAAGTGGCCGGTTGGATCATGAGGATCACTCGAGAGAGAATGCATTCTCCAAATTTCATCGACAGAGCGGATCCAGAAGACATCGACGTAGAGTTGTTTTTCCTTGTCCTCTTTTTGATAGATGATTTTAGAGCGGTCTTTGAGGGGAAGGACGTGAACGGGTTCTTTGCGATTGCCTCTGCGGGAATGTTTGAAGTGTTTTTCGCGGAATTGGTCGAGGTGATTGAGGCTTGTAGGAAGGAAAAATTCTGCGCTCGCTAAATTGAAAAGCACGCAGAATGCGCCGAGGAGAAAGAAGGGTTGGAGGATTTTTTTGCGAGGAATGCCGCAAGATTCTAGAGCGACTTGTTCTCCGCAAAGGTTCATCGATAAAAGTACCTTTAATGTGGCGAGGAGAAGTGCCAAAGGTAGCAGCAAGTCGGCGCGCTTGACAAATTGCAGGACGTAGTAGGTTGCAACGTGACCGATCTGAATCTGTTTGTCGACGATAAAATCTTGCATGTGCAGCGAGTAATCGATCAGAGCGTAGAGGAAGAAGAAGCAGCCCAAGAAGAGAATAAAGACTTTGAGCAATTCGCAAAAAATGTGGCGCTGCCAAATCGTTTTGAGGATCATTCTACCCCCCTTCGGATGGATTTTAGGAATTTGAGGGAAAGAAGAATGATTAAGGGATGGGGGAGCAAGTAGATCGCTGTGGCGATCATGGGTGTTTGCCTAAAGGATTTCGCTGAAATAAAGCAAACGAGAAATAGCGCGCCCAAAGTGATCGCCCAAACAATTCCTTTTTTAGAGCGGTTGCGGCTGATTTTCATGCCAAAGGCCACGCCCATCATTGTAAAGGTAAAGGCTGCAAGCGAAATAGAAATGCGGCGTGCTACTTCGATCTTTGCTCCTTTGCTTAGAGTCAACTGGTTCTTGACAGCGATTTCATGGGCAAGGATCGTGCGCAAGGGCATATAATCGAAGCTTGTCGACCAGTCGACTGTTTGAATGAACTGGCTTAAATTGGCAGCTTTTGTGTTCATTTCTGCTTGATTTTCAATGATGAGATGATCAAATCCTTCTTCTTTCTTGGAATCTGCACTCGAGATAAAGGTGACTTTTTCCCCTTTGAGAAGATCGCCTTTTAAGGTGAGTTCTTTGGCGGACATGAGCGTGATCTTTTCATTAGAGCTATTTTTGATCGCGATGAGGACGTCTTCTGCATATTTTCCTGCCCGGAGAACCCCAATGTCAAAATAGGCGTTTTTCAGTTTGAGGAGGCTTTCTTTTTGAAGAAGAAAAAGAGGATTGGAGGAAGCTATCTCATAAACCAGCTGCTTGCTCATGCCACGGCAGCGGGGAGCAAGTTCGCTGGCTATGGTGAAGTTAATCAGGGTCAAAAAGAATCCAGCGAAAAAAAGAGGGGTTGCAATCGCTTTAAGCCCAAACCCGCAGGTGCGCAAAGCTGTCAGTTCATGGGAGAGGCTGAGGCGTTGAAAAAGGAGCATAGCGGCAATCAAACATGAGACGGGGATGGCGATTGGCAAAATATAGGGGATTTGAAGCAGAGCAAACAGAAGGATCGTAAGCTTAGGAGCGCCGGATGTGGCAAATTGCGCAATTTCTTGAAAGCGAAGAACGATCAGAACGCTGATAAACGTACTGACGCACAGCAGCAGGACCTGAAAGTAGCTGCGCAAAAGATAGCGCCAAATAATCGGCATTAAAAATTACTCCTTCGTATGAAGGAGATTTTAGGGGATTAACCGGATTTATGCCAGCCAATATTCGTTCTGATCGCCGACCCCATTCCAGGCCATGGAGACGTATCGTGTGCGAATGGTTCCATCTAGGCAGCACGTTAGAATTGCTTTGCAGACATTTTGCATGGCTGTGATACCTGCTTGGCTATCATCCCCGCCTTCTTTTTTGAAGGTTTCAAAAATATTTTCCCCAATCTGTCTGCAAGTATTTTCTCCGATGCCCCCGTCGCGAATGGATGCCAAGTTTAAAGCAATGAGCTGGTTGAGGTATTTTAGCTCCATTGGAGTAAGCAAAGAAACCCCAAGATTTACGGTTGTGAAGCCATAAAGGGGAAAGTGAAGAGAAGATCTGTATATTGTCATATTTATTCAGCTCAGCCAAGTTATAAACTCATCTCCGATCCCATACCAAGCTCTTGAGACGTATTCCCTGCGAAGGTATCCATCCGAGCCAGTTTCCCGCAGAGCATTGCAGATATTTTGCATGGCTTTAAACCCTTCTCGGCTGTCGTTACCGCCTTCTTTTTTGAAGGTTTCAAAAATATTTTTCCCGATTTGCTTGCAGTTTGCTTGCAGGTAGATTCTCCGATCCCTCGGTCTAAAATAGATTCCAAATCTAAAGCAATGAGTTGGTTGAAGTATTCTTGTTCGTTGGGAGCAAGAGTGGGAGCAGTGGAACTTATCGTTGAGGAAATATAATAGTTATTCGAAGGACCATAGAAGTCTTTGAAGTCTTTGGGCATTGTCATATACACATTTCCTGGTTAAAATTGGGGAATATCGAATTTCACAAGAAAGGTTACAAAGGCTGCAAATTGAAGACAATAGTTAAAGATCGATTAGTGCTGGAGCTTAAGAAATTCCTCCAGAGCAGGTTACTGCTAGAAAAACCACTGTTGTTAGGGTATTCCGGCGGGCCTGATTCTAAGGCTTTGCTTTACCTTTTTCTTGAATGCCGTCGGTTTTTTCCGCTGAACTTACACCTGGCTCATGTTGATCACGGATGGAGGGAGGAAAGTAAGCAAGAAGCAGAAACCATTGAAGCAGAAGCGCAAACTTTAGGCCTCCCTCTGCATATTCAAGTTCTGGATTATGAGAAATTTAAGGAAGGGAATTTAGAGGAGCAGGGCAGAAATTTTAGGCTTCAGTTTTTCTCCGAGCTGCATCGCAGGCTTGATTGCCAAGCACTTGTTCTTGGTCATCAGGCGGGAGATCAGGCAGAGACTGTTCTTAAAAGGGTGTGCGAAGGGGCTTCTCTTTTTAGTATGGGTGGTTTGACGCAAGAGTCACAGCTTTTGGGGATGACTCTTTGGAGGCCTTTGCTCGGGATTTCCAAAGGAGAGATCTTGGAGTGGCTTTCCCAAAAAAACTTGAAGTATTTTCAGGATCCGACGAATCACAGCACTCGGTTTTTAAGAGGAAGGATGCGCAAAGAGTGCCTGCCGGCTTTACAAGAGAGCTTTGGCAAGCAGATTGAATCCAATTTTTGTCAGCTTGGTCAGGAATCAAGAGAGATCAGGGAGTATTTTTTTGAGTTAAACCGGCATTTGCTAGATCATATTGAGAAAGAAGGATGCCTTGATTTAAATCCATTTCCTCAGCTTCCTTCTTTGCAGCTCAAATATTTGCTTAAGGAATGGATGAGAAGAGAGCAGGTTACAATGTCTCGTCAAATCTTAGATGCTGTTGTCTTAACAGCTCGAAAAGGAAAGTCCGGAAAGAGATTTCAGTCTAAAGCGGGCATGTTTTTGATTGAAAACGGGATAATATCTTTTTATAAATCCTAAAATAAATATCTTTTTTTGTTTATTAATTCATTCTGTTTTTGTGAATTATAAGATTTTTTATTAAAATAAAAAAGACAGTTTATTCCCGATTTGTTAATATGAGGAAACCGGGCGTTGATTCTGAATGGTAAGGCGCGGTTAGGGCTTAGAGAAAGTCTAATGCTTAAGCACTTTACATTAATCGATGTCCAATGGTTTAATTTATAATCCAGGGGTTTTTGCCTTTGCGCAATCTCCCCGGCCTAACGCAAGTAAATCTTATGAGTAATAACGATATGAAACCAGAATCAAACAAGCGTGGATTTCCAGGCGGGTTCTTCATTTTTCTATTGGCGGCTATCCTGATCATTCTCACCGTTCAAAATTTAAGCGGAGAGAGAACAGGCAAGGTTGCATTTAGCTATCAGCTAGAGCACCTTGTCAACCTCGATTTGATTCAGAAAGAGGACAGTCGTAAAATTGCTCTCAATGACAATCTTGTTACTTTTAGTGGTAAATTTAAAGATAAGCAAACCGATGATGCAAAAGCGAAATATCGCTATCTGGAATTGCTCAACCGCAACCATGAACTGACGGGGCAAAAACATGATCTCGATGGGCAGCTAGCAGCTTCCCGCCAAAGCGTCAAAGAGGCATCTGAGCTTTTCCTTCAATTAAGCGGCCAGCCGATCCCTAAAGGGGGATATCTCGTTGTCGACTCGATCTATAATACAGCAACTTCTGTCAATGCGATTGCCGTTAAGGGTGTCTCAGATCGAGAGATAACTAGTCTCGCCACTTTAGAAAAACTGTTCCCAGCTATATCTCAGGATGCTCGTCCTGCCGCTGTCACAGCTTATGGCAAGGATCTTTTGACCTTGATTGAAAGATTCCGATCGCCAGCACTGGGCATTGGCAATGAGACGATGAAGCAGCAGCTCAAAGATTTAGAGCAGCAAGTCGCTGATGCGTCCAATATGGATTCTGGAAAAAGCGTTCAGGAGCAGCTCTCTGTTTATCGCAATACGCTGACGGCTCTTGATGAAATGGTTGCAGAAATTAATACAGAGCAGCAAAACGTTCGCCTTGTGCAACTGCGAAGCGTTCGCAATTATAAGGCTCAGCTCGAGCAATCTGCCTATGTGACCGATGAACTGGAGAAAAATGAAGCTCAGCTCGACAAAGCTCGCTCTGTAGTGGCCAATGCTTCTTGGTACTTCAATAATCAAGAGCTTTCTACACGAGCGCTAGAAAAACAAGACCCTGAGGCTTATAGCCACTGGTTTGCGCAGGCAAAACAGGAATGGGACAACTTCCCTGCGAATAAAGGGGCCTTTTTCAAAGCTCCTGACCAGCCGCGCAATGCTGTTTTGGAAAAAACCTTCAAAAGCGAAGAGCCTTCTCCCAACTACTTCAGCTACTTATTGACACTCCTTCCTATTGTCCTTGTCGGTCTACTCCTTTATTTTGTCTTCTCTCGCCAGATGAAGGGTGTTGGCGGAAGCGCCATGAACTTCGGAAAATCGCCAGCTAAAATGCTGACGAAAGAGAAGAACAAAATTACCTTTAAAGACGTTGCAGGATGTGAAGAAGCTAAAGAAGAATTGCAGGAGATCGTCGACTTCTTAAAAGATCCTTCCAAATTTACAGCTCTTGGCGCGCACATCCCGAAAGGGGTATTGATGGTCGGTGCTCCAGGAACGGGTAAAACATTAGTGGCAAAAGCTATTGCAGGTGAAGCAGACCGTCCCTTCTTCTTTATCTCTGGCTCCGACTTTGTTGAAATGTTTGTCGGCGTCGGTGCAAGCCGAATCCGCGATCTCTTTGACCAAGCGAAAAAACAAGCTCCATGCATCATTTTCATCGATGAGATCGATGCCGTAGGCCGCCATCGCGGTGCAGGATTTGGGGGAGGCCATGATGAAAGAGAGCAGACGTTGAACCAGCTTCTTGTTGAAATGGATGGCTTTGATACCAATGAAGGAGTAATCCTGATCGCTGCGACTAACCGTCCTGACGTCTTAGATAAAGCATTGCTGAGACCAGGCCGATTCGATCGCCGCACAATCATCGACCTTCCTGACGTGAAGGGTCGTTTCGAAATTTTGAAAGTTCACGCACGAAAGATCAAGCTCGATCCTTCTGTGGAGTTGATGGACATTGCTCGCAATACTCCTGGAGCATCCGGTGCGGACCTTGCCAATATTCTAAACGAGGCTGCACTGCTTGCTGCTCGAAGAGGTCGCTCTGCTGTGACGTCGCCCGATGCTGCTGAGGCGTGCGATAAGGTGCGCTACGGCAAAGAAAGACGCAGCCTTGAGATCGATCAGAATGAAAAGCGTACAACGGCTTACCATGAATCAGGTCATGCGATCGTCGCTCTTTGTGTCAAACATTCCGACCCTGTTGACAAAGTAACGATTATTCCCCGCGGCCTTTCTCTTGGAGCGACCCACTTTATGCCAAAGAAGAACCGCTTGAGCTACTGGAAAGCGGAAATTCTCGATCAATTGGCCGTTCTGATGGGTGGCCGAGTTGCAGAAGAGATATTCGTTGGAGACATTTCCAGCGGCGCTCAAATGGACATCACCCAGGCGACCCGCCTTGTTCGCAGCATGGTCTGCGAATGGGGGATGACAGATGAGCTAGGTGCGATTGCTTATGATGAACGCGCCGACGGTGGACAATATCTCGGTATGCCTAACTACCATGAAAAATCTTATTCCGAGGCGACAGCGGAACAAATTGATAAGCAAGTACGTCAACTTTCTGTTGCAGCTCACCAGCGCGCAAGAGAACTCATTGAAGGGCACCGCCTACAAGTGGAACTCATGACAGAGATGCTCATGCGTTTTGAAACGCTGGATCGCGAAGATGTTTTAGAGATTATGAGCGGCTCATTTGATGCTGAGAAAAAAGAGGCTCGTCTAAAACTGTCTCATGATCTTCAGCGCAAAACACCCCCGCCTCCTCCCGTCGAGGCGACTGACAGCGATACACCTAAACTGCCTGAAGGACCATCTCCGCAACAGGTCTAATATCTTCTCGATGTTCCAGTTTTTTCTGGCTCATAGAGTGGCTGCGGCTTTCGCAAATCGATCCGGCCGACGTAGAAAATAGCGCCTTCGGCTATGATCTACGTCGGCCGGATCGATTTGCGTTTGCCTCGCTCACTCTCTGAGAGCAGAAAAAAGTGGAACATCGAGAATCTTCCGACCTTTCTAAAGATCCCTTCTGCGTGAGAAACGTAGAAGGGGTTTTTTTATTCCATGTTAACATAAAATTAATATTAATCTTTTTTTGCGTGTTGCTTTATCGAGTTAATAATGTCATAATGAACATTATTTTTTAAATAAATGGTTTAATTATGACTTCTAAATTAAACGCTAATCACAATCCACCCATTAACACCCCAGCCCCTGTCTTGCCCCAAAGAACACTAGGCAGCAGCAGCAATGGTCCGTTAGAAAATACGGACGTTACCCGCTTGAAAACCCATCTATTCAGCTCGAGCTTGTTGTTAGGAGGGGTCGGAGCTGTCTCTCTTGCGGCCTATCAGGTAATCCCTATGGTAGCAGGGTTGCTTGCGATCCCATGCGCTTTAATAGCCCTTAAGGCTCATTGGCAAAGCCCCCCGTCTGACAAGGATACGGGTGCTTCCATCCAAGGACAAAATCGGGCCTCTCACATGAGTTTTGAGCGGTTGATTCAAGTTTATGGGTGGAATGATCTATTGCGCCTTAAAATTCTACCACCTCAGCAGTTTACGTATAAATACAGGGAAGGTCTTCGTGGTAAGGGGATAAAAGAGGTCATCAGCACTTATGAAGATACGATGAATCAGCTGTCGAGATACCGATCTCATAGCTCTGAATATCATGTCCCTCAGCCTAAAGAGTGCGCGCGGTTATGGCATCAGGAAACCGTAAATATGCCTCTTAGCACAATTTTAGAAACCTATGATCTCGACCAACTAGGAAGTTACGGTCTGGTGGAGTCAGGCGAGCTGAACTTTATCAAAAAATTAAAGGGTATTTACGAGTCTATAGAAACTAGGCTGGATGATAAGATCTATGACGTTGAAAAAAAGTTTGATGCGAATACTCAGCCTCAAAAACAGGTCTATGACCAAGAATGTGAAGGGATTCACAGGGCCTATAAAAGCAATTCTGCAGTAAGAGAATTGAATAATTTTGATTTTAGCTATACCAAGCGCAGGCAGAAGGTTCAAGAAGAGCAAAGTCAAAAAATTCAATCCGCATCAAACCGCTTAAACAATGAGATCTTTCGCCTTTCAAAAAATGGGATGCTGGACGAGACATATTTGAGCGCTAAGGAAAAAGAAAGGCTTGAGAAGTACCGCCGCGAGCTTGATCAAGCGGAGTTTTCAGCAAGGCAAACTGCTGCAGAGCAGGTGGAGTCGAATGATCGATTTAGCCAGCAGCGCCGGACTGAGTTGGAGCAAAAGGAACTGCTTGCGAGAGCTGAGCGAGATCGTGCTCTTGAAGAGGCAAAAAGGCGTTTTGAGGAGACCGCTCACGAGCAGATTCAGTGCAGAGATCGGGTCCTCAAACCCATGACAAAAAGAGTCCAGACCGCTGCAAGCGATTGCGATAAGCGTTACCGCGCCTATCTCAAAATAAACCGGACTTAACTAGTTCACTTTATGAGATTTGGTAGTTGGAATTCGAGATCGAAAGTCGCAGGTTGAAACCGATCCATTGCATCCAATGCAATCTTAGACTTCGGATCGTTGTTCTTTATAATATCACCCTGCGAACCGATAGTCTCAATGTCGTATATAATCCTATCCAGGGGTTCCTTGATAAGTAGGTCTACAGGCAGCGATTGTTTAAACTCATTCCACGCTTTCAAACTTTGCGATAATTCATTCAAGACCATCTGTAGATTATTTGGCTTACCTCTTTTTGCCAGATCCATTTGTCCAGGTACCTGCTGTGCCCAGAAACTCACTTGGTCAGCTAGAGATTTAGCCTCTTTTAGTTTGGGATCAGGTCCTGGTGCTGGGGGGGGATAGGTTGATTGCCGCCAACTTTAGTCACATCCATACGTTTTTCTCCTAGAGAATTAATTTTATTATAATTATTTTAAATTAATTTGCATCTAAAAATTTAAGAAAAACCAAAAAAAAGGAAAAAAATAACAGGATATTAAGATGGTCAGGATGGGAAGTTTTCCATCGTGACCATCTTAATATCCTGTTATTTTTTTCCTAAATCTACAACCCCTGAACTATCTCTGCGGAGCAGGCTGAGGAGCAGGAAGAAGAGCCTTGTGGCTAAGTCTTATCTGTCCGCGGTTGTTGATCTCAATGACTTTCACTTCGAGCATTTGTCCTTCTTTGACGACGTCGGAGACGCGTGCGACTCTGCTGTGGGCAAGTTCAGAGATGTGGCAAAGGCCTTCTTTACCCATAATTTCTACAAAACAGCCAAAGTCGACAATAGAGACGACTTTTCCGGTGTAGACTTTGTTGAGTTCTACATCTGCTGTAAGATTATGGATGATCTCTTTAGCTCTTTCCATGCTTTTACCGCTGGTGGCAGCGATGCTAACTCTGCCTGAATCATCGATGTCAATCTGCGCACCGGTTTCTTCAATGATCGCGCGTATTTGTTTGCCGCCAGGACCAATGACGATACCAATTTTGCTAGGCTTAATCATGACTGTTTCGATACGAGGAGCGTAAGTGGACAAGGTTTCTTTGGTTTTCGGGCAAACTTCCAACATTTTGTTCAAGATATGCAGACGGCCTTGCTTTGCTTGAGCCAAAGCTGCTTGCATAATATTCTTGTTGATCCCTTCGATTTTAATATCGAGTTGGAAGGCTGTAATTCCATGAGCGTCGCCAGCGATTTTGAAGTCCATATCGCCGAGTGCATCTTCGACGCCGAGAATATCAGAAAGAATCGCATACTTTTGTTCTTCGAGGATTAGGCCCATGGCGATCCCAGCGATAGGACGCTTGATAGGAACGCCAGCATCCATCATCGCAAGACAGCCGCCGCAGACAGAAGCCATCGAAGAAGAGCCATTAGATTCAGTGATGTTTGACTCTAGGCGGATGACATAAGGGAAGTGTTCCATCATAGGAATGATCATTGCAAGAGATCGTTCTGCGAGTTTGCCGTGGCCAATTTCTCTTCGGCCTGGCGTGCCCATACGGCCGACTTCACCAACAGAAAATGGAGGGAATGAGTACTGCAAGTAAAAGCGGGTATTTAATTCGCCATCGAGGTTTTCACCGCGCTGGGCCATTGTCTCACCACCAAGCGTGCAGACAGCAAGAGACTGAGTCTCTCCTCTTGTGAAAAGAGCGCTGCCGTGTGTGCGAGGTAGTAGCGACATCTCGATATCAATAGCGCGGATTTGGTCTGAGGTGCGCCCGTCGCTGCGTTTGTTCTCATCGAGAATCATTTTGCGCAAAATATCGGATTGTACCTTTTTGAAAGCCGCTTTGACATCGTTCTTTTTGTACTTCGGTGCAGTATCTCCTTCAGGAAATAAGACGGCGTTTAACTCATCTCTGATGGCCTGAATTCCTTCTTCGCGGAATTCTTTTTCTTTGAGTCGAAGCGCTTGCTCTACTCGGGCAGAAGTCATTGTGTGGACTTCTTTGGTCAGCTCTTCCGGGATGAGGCGCAGGTGGCTCAAATCTTTTGGTTTGCCGATCTCTTTTTGCCAGTCGCCTAAGGCGACGCAGATTTTACGAATGGCCTGGTGGCCTTCTTCAACAGCTTCAAGGATCTGTTCTTCCGTCAAAAAGTCTGCAAAACCCTCGATCATGAGGATGGCGTCTTCAGTTCCCGCCAAGATCAAATCGAGTCTTGAGCGTTTCTGTTCTTCCACTGTTGGATTGACGATGAAGTTGTTATCGATTAACCCTACGCGCACAGCTGCAATTGGTTTGAGAAGGGGAATATCGGAAATGACAAGGGCTGCTGATGCAGCGCAGATCGCTAAGGGGTCTGGAGAATGCATCCCATCATAGGAATAAACATAAGCGAGTAGCTGAACTTCATTATGATAGCCTTCGGGGAACATGGGGCGGATGGGGCGGTCGATGAGCCTGCAAGTTAGAATTTCTTTTTCGGAAGGCCGGCCTTCTCGTTTGATGAATCCGCCGAGCGTTTTACCAGCTGACGAGAACTTTTCTTGGTAGTCCACTCTTAAAGGAAGAAAGTCTGTGTCTTCAGAGGGTGGGGGCGCAGAGCAAGCGGTGCCGAGTAAAATTGTTTCTCCGCAGCGGACGAGGACAGACCCTCCTGCTTGGCGTGCGATTTTGCCAGTTTCGAATGTGATCTCGCGGCCTCCGATAGAAACCGTAATGCTTTTTTGCTTAAATTCCATGTAGAGTGACTCCAGTATAATTAACGAAGGGGACTATAGCAGGTAAAGGATAAATGCGACAACTAAGAAGCTGTTCCATTAAAATTTTTCGTCTGTTTTACAGACTAAAATTTGTTTAATAAGAAGAGCATAAAGAATAAATTGATGCAAAAAAAACCGCCAAGTGAGGTGTTCCCTTGGCGGCTTTAGGATTCAAATTTAATTATTTACTTACGCAAATTAAGGCGTGTAATTAAATTTTGGTATCTCTTTGTGTCTGTAGAATTGAGATAATCAAGCAACTTTCGGCGCTGCCCAACTAACTTCAAAAGAGCCAGCCTTGAGCTGTGGTCCTTCGGGGCTAGCTTAAGATGCTCTGTGAGCTCCGCAATCCTTTCTGTGAGGATAGCGATCTGAACATCTGCTGAGCCAGTATCCTTTTCATGAAGTTGGAACTTCTTGGTAATTTCTTCCTTGGTGCCTTTATCTAATGACATTCAAAATATCTCCCGTAGTAGTGAGAGTTAAAACTTATAGACAAACTTTAAGTTGTAAAACATTGACTTTATTGTACCTTAACGACGCAATAGGTTCAATCACAAAAACGCGAACTTTCTGTTTCTCTCGCAATTCAAAGAAAATTTGCACCGTTCAAAGTAGGTTGACATTTAGGGGAGATCCCCTTAAATTTTTTCAGAAATAGGAAGACAAATGAGAGGGAGAAAATGATTAAAGAAGATTCTTACAGACTTAAGTTTGAGAAACTTGAACCTTGGGCTGTCGATATTTTTCAGGCGATCAAGAAGGATTTGAGAAATGAGCATTTGCTCAAAACACCTTCCTTTGCGCAAAAGCATTTTCCGAAGAAAGGCTTGGATAAATTGACGAACGAAGAGTTTGCCTCTGCATATTTAAAAGAGATCGCAGAGGGTGATGAGGAACTTGGAGAAAGAGTTGTTTCCCGTTGGGTCGTAAAAAACGGCGAGCTTTATCAGTTTTTTGCAGAAGAGCTCAGCAAGATTAATCCCCAATTTGATGAGATCGAGAATTTGCCATCGGATGTCAGTGCGTTTCTCCTCAACGCTTCTGTAAGTCAATTCGGTATTGCTGAGACCTATATTTTTTGCGTCATGAATACTGTGGTCATTGAAGAAGGGCAATTAGCAAAGCTAAAGGAAATGGCACTTGCTCACAAAGCCCTAGCCAAGTCTCAAGAAAAATGCGTGCCTTTAGAATCCCTGGAGTCAGTGCGAGATCATTATGAAAAAGAGATCCGCAAGCTCACGGAAAAATATGAGAAAAGAATGCAAGGTGTCGAGCGCAAATATGTGCAAGATGTAGAGGGCTTAAAAAAACAAATCTCTCAGCTCCACAAAAAATTGGGAGAAAAAAGCCTTGCCGTTTGATGAAGCGTTTATGAAGGAAGCTTTGATTGAAGCCGAACTTGCCTTTGCCAAGAGGGAGGTGCCGGTCGGTGCTGTCCTTGTACATAAAGGCGAGATCATTGCCAGGGCGCATAATTTAGTCGAAACACTCTCCGACGCAACCGCGCATGCGGAGTTGCTCTGCCTTAAAAACGGAGCCGAGGTCCTTGGTAATTGGCGGCTTTTGGAAACAACCCTTTACTGTACGTTAGAGCCTTGTCCCATGTGCGCTGGCGCCATGATCCACTCACGGTTGGAAAGGCTAGTCTGGGGAGCTCCCGATCTGAGATGCGGAGCGCACGGCAGCTGGGTCAATCTTTTGGATGCAGAGCATCCCATCCATCAAATCCAAGTGACATCGGGAATTTTTAAAGAAGAGTGCGCTGCTTTGATGAAAGATTTCTTTAAAATAAGGCGGGAGGAAAAAAACAGTGGAAAAGTTGTTCGATGAGCTGGTCGATGAGCAGAGAAGGAAGCTTTTAAAGTTTGCCTCGAAGATCATTCCCAATCTCACAACGGATGATCTACTTCAACCCAATGACTACCCGGAGTTAGAGAACAATCCACTTTTTCGCTATGAGGAGGGGGTTTTAGAGGGACTGCTTACAGCCCGCATGGCCTTCTTGGCGCAGAAAAAAGAAAGCGAAGGTTTTCAAAAATAATATTGAAACTTGAATTTTAAAAGGAATTCCTGTTTACTGATCCTTTTTAAAGGAGCATTTTATGAAAAAAGAAGGTCATCCGCCATATCAAGAGGTTCTGTTCGTCGATTCATCCACCAATTTCCGATTCGTTTGCGGCAGCACACTGCGTCCCAAAGAAAAAGAAATGTATGAAGGAAAAGAATACCCTGTCTACAAAGTTCCTGTCTCTTCCGCTTCTCACCCATTCTTTACAGGAAGCACTTCCTTTATCGACTCAGAAGGCCGTGTCGATAAGTTTGTAAAGCGCTATGCGAAAAAAGCAGAGCAGCATAAGGAAGAAGAGGAAGCAAAAGAAGAAGCAGAAGCTAAAAAAGCCGCTGCGAAAAAATCTAAGAAAAAATCTTAAATTTTTGACGGTAATCCTCTGTGGCAATAGACGAGCAAGTTCAAAAACTTCTCAAGCGATTTGAGAAGGTAGAAGAGCTTTTAGGGCATTCAGACTTGCTCGCTGATCAAAAGCAGTATCGGGAGCTAGCTCAGGAACATGCTTATTTAACTGAGGTTAAAGAGCAGTGGCAGAATTGCCAGAACCTAGAAAAGCAGCTAAATGATAATGAGCTTCTCCTCAAAACTGAAAAAGACCCTGAGTTTCTAGAAATCGTCCGCCAGGAAATACCTCAACTTCAGTCTGACCTTACTTCTAGCCGTCAACAGTTAGAAGCCCTTCTAATCCCTCCAGATCCCCGAGATAGTCGTAACATCATTCTTGAAATTCGCGCTGGAACAGGCGGAGATGAGGCAGCCCTCTTTGTGGGCGACTGCGTCCGTATGTACAAGCAGTACGCCGATAAAAAAGGATGGAAATACGAATCTCTCTCCTGTACAGAATCTGAAAAAGGTGGATTTAAAGAATACGTAATGACTCTTTCTGGGCATAACGTGTATCGCTTAATGCAATATGAAGCAGGCACGCACCGTGTTCAGCGCGTTCCCGAGACAGAAGCTCAGGGTAGAGTGCACACTTCTGCAGTCACTATTGCCGTTCTTTTGGAGCCGGATGAACTGGAAAAGGTCGTTCTCGACGAACGAGAGCTTAAGATTGACACTTACCGCGCATCTGGAGCTGGAGGTCAGCACGTTAACACCACAGACTCTGCGGTCCGCATCACGCATTTACCCACTGGAACAGTTGTTTATTGCCAGGAAGAGCGCAGTCAGCACAAGAACAAAGATAAGGCGATGCGTCTTTTGAGCGCAAAAATTGCAGAAGAAAAACGGATGAAAGCGGAAAAAGAGATGGCGTCGCTGAGATCATCTCAAGTCGGAAGCGGCGACCGCTCCGAGCGCATCCGCACTTACAATTTTCCACAGAACCGAGTCAGCGACCATCGTATCGAACTCACCTTGTATAAGCTCAATTATGTGATGGATGGAGACCTCGACGATATTACAGAGCCTTTAGTCGCTTACTTTTATCAGCAAAAACTCGCTGCCATCGGCGACCAATCGATATGAGATTATCCCGCTATTCATCAAACGTGCTTTTTGGGTCTTTTTTCGCAACTTTTAAAGTCGCTTCTTGCCCTACTTTCTCAAGTATGTGCTGCGAAGCGACTTTAAAATTTGCTAAAAAATTCTCCAAAAATCATCATTTTCGAATAGCGGGGTAATCTCATGAAAACCTTAGGCGAAGTTCTCACACTTTCCACAGATTTTTTGAAGGAAAAAGAGTGCAAAAGATCTCGGCGCATTGCAGAAGAGCTTATAGGCTATATCCTTAAGCTTAAAAGGCTCGACCTGTATATGCAATTCGATCGACCGCTTGTGGAGATTGAACTTGAAGAGTTGCGCTCCTTGCTAAAAAGAGCTGTAAAAGGGGAACCCTTAGAGTATATCACCGGTGAAGTTTCTTTTTATGACTGCGCAATAGCTGTTAGTCCGCATGTATTAATCCCTCGTCCTGAGACGGAGATTTTAGTGGATTTGGCTTGCAAGCAGCTCAAACAGATGCCCCTTCAAGGGAAAATAGCCTGGGATCTTTGCACGGGATCTGGGTGTATAGGAATCGCAGTCAAAAAAGCCTGTCCCGATCTTGAGATGGTCCTTTCCGATATTTCGGAAGACGCCCTTTCTGTTGCTGAGGCGAATGCTCAAAGTAATCAAGTGCAAGTCGAAATCGTTCAAGGCGATCTTTTTGCTCCCTTTGCCTCTCGCAAAGCAGATTTTATTTTTTGCAACCCTCCCTATATTTCAAATAAAGAATACCTGAATCTGGATGAGTCGGTCAAAGATTTTGAACCAAAGACAGCTCTTGTTGCTGAGGAAGATGGTCTTGCGTTTTATCGCCTTCTAAAAGAAAGCCTGCCGAAATATCTCAACCCTGGAGGATGGGTGTTTTTAGAGCTGGGAACAGGGCAAGGAGAAGCGCTTTTAAATCTATTTTCAGGGCCTCAGTGGAAGGGGGCTCGCGTTGAAAAGGATTGGGCTGGGCACGACCGCTTCTTTTTCCTTGAATTTGAATAAGTTTCTCTCTATGCTTTAAAGTCACAATTTTTAGGTGAGTCAGCGCTTTTGAGTTCTGGCTTTTTACAAAGTAAATTTTTGCATATATGTTCGGATCACTAACAGAAAAATTCCAACAGATGTTCTCTGGTTTGACGGGTAAGAAGACCCTCACCGAAGATAATATCTCTGATGCGATGCGGCAGGTGCGCCTTGCGCTCCTAGATGCCGACGTCAATTATACTGTTGCGAGCAATTTTGTAAAAAAAGTGAAAGAGAAGGCGCTTGGCGATACCGTGATTAAATCGGTTTCCCCTGGCCAGCAGTTCACAAAATTAGTGCACGAAGAACTCATCGCATTGATGGGCTCTGAAGAATCGCCTCTTGAAATTAAGGGATCTCCAAACGTCATTCTCCTCTGCGGTCTTCAAGGATCTGGTAAGACGACGCAATGTGCCAAGCTAGCAGCCTACCTGCAAAAAAAACATCCAGGAAAACGAATGCTTCTTGCTGCTTGCGACTTGCAGCGACCAGCAGCGATTCTCCAGCTTAAAAAACTCGCTTCCCATATCGATGTCCCTGTATTTTCTATCGAAGGGGAAAAAGATCCAATCCGCGTTGCTAAAGATGCATTGCAGTATGCGCGCGAAAACGGTTTCGATCACTTGATCGTCGATACTGCAGGACGCCTGCATATTGATGAAGAATTGATGGACCAGCTCGTTCAGATCAAAGCGGCGGTTCTTCCTCATGAAATCCTTTTTGTAGCCAGCGCAGCCACTGGACAAGATGCTGTGAAGACAGCAGTAGAGTTTGATAAGCACGTCCAAATTACCGGCACTATTCTGACCATGCTCGATGGCAGCAGCCGAGCGGGCGCTGCGATCTCCATACGCGAAGTAACGAATCGTCCATTGAAGTTCGAAGGTGTCGGTGAAAAAATCGATGATCTTCAACCGTTCAATCCCCAATCGATGGCTGACCGCATTTTAGGAATGGGCGATGTCATTAACCTTGTGAGAAAAGCTCAAGAAAACATCGATGAAGAAGAGAGCAAAGCTTTAGAGAAAAAAATCCTCAAGGCATCATTCACTTACGACGATTATTTGAAGCAGATGTCGATGATCAAAAAGATGGGATCTTTCAAGAGTTTGCTCAAAATGCTTCCAGGGATGTCGAGTTTAGGCGACATGGATTTTGACGATAAGCAGTTTAACCAGATCGAAGCGATGATTCACTCCATGACCTTAAATGAAAGAAGCGAAAAAGAGGAGCTGGTTCCCAGCAGACGTAGACGCATCGCAAGCGGAAGTGGAACGACGATCGACGATGTCAACCGCATGGTAAAAGGATTTAAGAAATTGAAACAGATTTGTAAAGATATGCCCGGCTTGAAAAATCAAATGAAGAAGGGCGGAATGAATCTCTTTGATTCATTCAAAGGATTTTAAATTAAATAGGAGAGAAACGTATCTATGTTAAAAATTCGACTGCGCCAACAAGGACGCACAAATCGACAGACTTATCGATTGGTTGTTACCGATATCCGCAATCCACGCGATGGCAAATACCTCGAGATGATCGGTTGGTACAATCCCTTCAGCGCAAAGCAAGAATCTTCTGTCAATGTAGAGCGCATCAATTACTGGGTAAGCCAGGGCGCAGAAATTACCCCGAATGCACAAGCGATTATTGCTCGTATCGCTCCAGATACAATGAAAGACATCCGTGCAAAGGAACATGCAAAGCGTACTAAAAACGCAGCCAAGCGCAGAGCTCTAAAAAAGGCAGCTCCCAAGGCAGAAGCAGCTCCAAAGAAGGCTGCTCCTAAAAAAACAGCTAAGAAGAAAGCGGCTGAGTAGTAATTAGCGATGCAGATTGATATCCTCTCCCTATTTCCTGAGTATTTTGATGGGCCGTTTAAGGTCAGCATGCTCAAAAGGGCAATCGAGAGAGGGTTGATTGATATTCGGATGACGAATATTCGCGACTTTGGTGAAGGGAAGCATTTGAAGGTGGATGATCGGCCTTATGGCGGAGGAGCTGGAATGGTCCTCATGCCAGGCCCTACGACGCAAGCGATCCGCAGTGTTAAAAAGGAAGGCTCGCATGTCATTTATCTTTCGCCGCAAGGGAAACGGTTAGACGCAGCAACCTGTGAGAGACTGGCAAAGATGCCCCACCTCGTTCTTGTTTGTGGACACTACGAGGGACTCGACGAACGAGTTATTACAAGCGAAATCGATGAAGAGATCAGCATTGGTGATTATGTTCTCACCAATGGTTGTCTTTCTTCTATCGTTCTGGTCGATGCCACTGTGAGATTTATTCCAGGAGTCCTCGGCCACGATGAGGCGACAAAGTACGAGTCGTTCCAACAAGGGATATTTGAGGGACCAAGCTATACGCGGCCTGATGAGTTCGAAGGAAAGTGGGTTCCAGAAGTATTGCGAAGCGGCCATCATGCAGAAATAGAGAAATGGCGCGCTCAGGAAGGGCTAGAAAAAACTAAGCGTGTACGACCCGATTTGATACACGATAAACAATTTATGAAATGTCAAAATTAAGGATAGAAAGATGAAGCAATGTCAAGTGATTCAAGAAATTGAAGCGGTCCAGCTAAAGCAGAACCTCCCTGAATTTAAAGTCGGCGATACACTCTGCGTTCACCAGCGGATCATTGAAGGAAATAAAGAGCGTATTCAGCTGTTCACAGGAACAGTTGTTGCTAAGCGCGGCGGCGGATTATCTGAGACTTTTGCACTCTATCGCTTCTCCTATGGATCTGGCATCGAGAGGGTCTTCTTGCTCCACAGCCCAAAAATTGCAAAGATCGAAGTGACGAGATCGGGTAAAGTGCGCAAAGCGAAACTTTACTACATCTGCGGATTATCTGGAAAAGCTTCAAAAATCCAAGAACATATCGGTCCTGGAAAAAAAGCAACAGCTCAAACAAACGTTGAAACTACAGAAGAGCCAGCGACCTAAAAGGAATTTTCTTAAAAGGGGACTCCGAATGCAAGAATCTTTATCTGCAGAGGAACGTCAACGATTAGAATCAATGATGTTCTTTGAAGCAAAGGCAAGAAAGCGTGGCTTCAAACGTATTGCAGGAATTGATGAAGCGGGGAGAGGGCCCCTTGCAGGGCCTGTTGTGGCAGCGGCATGTGTTCTGCCCGATGGCGCCTTGATCGAAGGAGTGAACGACAGTAAAAAACTGCTTCCATCAGAACGTTATAAAATCTTTCAGAAGATCCTCTCTATATCTGAGATCGATTATGGTATCGGCATCATCGATGCGCTAATTGTCGATGAGATCAATATCTTGCAAGCTACTTTTCAGGCGATGCTGGCAGCAGTCTACTGTCTTTCTAAAAAGCCAGACTATCTTCTCATCGACGGAAACAAAAAGCCGGTCATTGACATCCCTGGAGAAGCCATTGTAAGCGGGGATAGCCTTTCTCAATCCATTGCAATCGCGTCCATTATTGCAAAAGAAACCCGAGATCAGTTGATGAACGTTTTTCATGAAGAGTGGCCGGAGTACGGATTTAATAAGCATAAAGGATACGGCACAAAAAGCCATCTCCTCGCCATCAAAAAGTATGGCCCTTGTCCGATCCATCGCAAGAGTTTCGAACCCATAAAGTCGTTGGAGTGCAGTCCATGACAAAGAGCATGACAGCCTATAGCAGAGCAAGTACTACTTCTCCAATGGGGCGCTTTGTGGTCGAGATCCACTCAGTGAACCGCAAAATGCTCGATATGTCCATTTACTTGCCCAGAGACTTGCTCCGTTTTGATATCGAGGTGCGCAAATGGCTCGCCAAATACCTTGAACGCGGTCAGGTCACCCTTCGCCTTTCTCTGCAAAGCGAGGGAGTGGGCGGCAAAATGTTTGAGAGCACTCTTGGTCAATTGAAAGCATTAAAAGAAACGTGGCAGCGATTGAGCCGAGAATTAGGCTACGATTCAGAAGCCATGGTGAATCTTCCTTTCCTTGCCAGTCAGATGCAAACAAGTACTTTCATTGAATCCAAAGAAGATGAAGAGGCGATTAAAGAAGCGCTCAAAGCAGCTGTAGAAAGCGCTCTGCAAGATCTCATGCAGATGAAAGAGACCGAAGGGAAAACCCTTGCACTCGACATTCAAAAACGCCTTCAAATTATTGAAGAGACGATTTCTGTCGTAGAGCAAAAAAAAGAGATCCCATTACTCCATTACAAAAATAAATTATTCGAAAGGCTCAAAGAAGTCGGCCTTCCACCTGCAGAACTCGATGAACGTATGGCTCGTGAGCTAGCCCTTTTGGCAGAAAAAATGGATGTGACCGAAGAGCTCGTGCGGCTACGCGCCCATCTTGAGCAATTTCGGCATCACCTCTTTTCTAAAGAGCGCAGCATTGGAAGGACTCTTGACTTTCTGACCCAAGAGATGCATCGTGAAATTAATACACTAGGCTCAAAATCTTGCGATACCGATATTTCCCTATGCGTCGTTAAGATGAAAGGCGAGCTCGAAAAGATACGAGAACAAGTGCAGAATATTGAGTAACATCCGTGCAAAAATTATTAGGTAATCTTTCTAAAGGACGTATATTTGTACTGAGTGCCCCTGCCGGCACGGGAAAAACCACACTTGTTCGCATGCTCTCTCAAGAATTTCCTTGCGTATATGAAAGTATTTCCTGCACGACCCGGCCCAAGCGCTCCGGTGAGCTTGAAGGGCAGGATTACCATTTTTTGACCCAAGAAGAATTTAAAGAAAAAATTCGCCAAGGAGATTTCCTTGAATATGCGGAAGTTTTCGGGTATCATTACGGTACTTCGCAAGCTTTTGTCTTAAAACAGCAGGAGATGGGCAAACACGTCTTTCTTATCATTGATACACAAGGGGCAATGCAGCTAAAGAAAAAGCAGTTCCCCGCAGTGTATATTTTTGTTAGCCCTCCCTCTCTTGAAGAACTCAAGGAAAGGCTGATTAAGAGACAAACAGAAAACAAAGACGTAATCGAAAAAAGGCTTTCTTGGGCTAAGGCTGAGTTAGAAATGTTGCCCAACTACGACTACCACATTGTTAATGATGATTTAAATATGGCCTACGCGGTCTTGCGCAGCATAATCATCGCTGAAGAACACCGCGTTACGCATTAAGGAGATTTTATGAAAGAATACTTGACCTCCCGCGATCAGATCACCAATCAAAGTCTTCGCGGATTGTTTAAAAGTAATTTCGAGCTTGCCAATCATAGCATTCGACTCGCCCGCTTTTATATCAAGTCCGGCCACGAAGTGACCATGAAGAAACTGCTCAGCGAAATCAAACGCAACCCGAGCGAACAATACCTCAAAGACCTCCAGAAGATGGAAGATGAGGATGATACAGATGTAGAGAACTCTTAAAGCGAGTCTCGACAGATGCATCGCAAAGTCCTAATCACTTCTGCACTCCCTTATGCAAACGGACCTCTTCACTTTGGACATATTGCCGGAGCTTATCTTCCCGCCGATTGCTTTGCGCGCTTTGAGCGCCTAAAAGGCAACGAGGTGCTGTACATCTGCGGATCCGACGAATATGGCATTGCCATCACGCTCAGTGCCGAACTTGCCGGCCGGACTCCGAAACAGCATGTCGATATGTTCCACGACATCAACAAGAAGTTCTTCGAGCAGTTGAACTTTTCTTTCGATCACTTTTCCCGCACAACTTGGCCAGGACATGTCAAAACCACCCAGCAGTTCTTCAAAGACCTCCTTGCCAATGGCTATATCGAAGAAAAAGTCACCGACCAGCTCTTTTCCGAACAAGACCAAAAGTTTTTAGCTGACCGCTATGTCACAGGCACCTGTCCTAAATGCGGCTTTCCCAACGCTCGAGGCGACGAATGTCCAAAATGTGGCGCCAGCTACGAAGCCACAGACCTCATCAACCCCAAATCAAAGGTAACCGGCTCAACCCTCATTAAAAAGCCGACCAAACACTGGTTCATGCGTTTTGACAAGCTCAAAGGGAAATTAAACGATTGGATCTCTAAAAAACCCTGGAAGTCTAACGTCATCAACTTCGCTAAGGGTTACATCGATGATGTTAAGCCAAGAGCCATCACACGCGATATGCAATGGGGAATTCCATTGCCCTTGCCCGATACCGAAGGCAAAGTCCTCTACGTCTGGTTCGATGCTCCCATCGGTTATATATCTGCTACCCAAGAATGGGCCCAGCTCAAAGGGAAGCCCGATGCCTGGAAAGACTATTGGCTAGACTCCCACACCTATCATGTGCAGTTTATCGGCAAAGACAATATCCCGTTCCACGCCGTATTTTTCCCCGCCATGATTATGGGACAAAATACACCCTACAAAATTGTCGACGATCTTCCCGCCAATGAATTCTACAACCTCGAAGGACGCCAATTTAGCAAATCGGACGGATGGACCATCGACCTGGATTCTTTCTTCAAGCAATTTACTGCCGATCAAATCCGCTACGCCATTGCCTCCAATGCTCCCGAAAATCAAGACTCTGAGTTTACTTGGAAAGATTTTCAGACCCGCTGCAATAGCGAACTACTCGGAAAATACGGCAACCTCGTCAATCGCACACTCGTTTTTGCCCACAACAATTGCGAAAGAAAAATCCCCGAGGTCAAACACCTTCACGAAGTAGACCTCCAGTTCTTAGAAAAGATCAAACAGCTCGCGGGTGAAGCTGAAGATGCCTATTCTACATTCCGCCTCCGCAAAGCAAGCTCCATCGTGATGGAACTCGCACAACTCGGCAACGTCTATTTCGATGCTAAAAAGCCCTGGATCGCTAACCGCAGCGCACTTACGCATCAAGATATGTTCAACACCATCGGCTGCTGCATCGAATGCCTAAAAGTCCTCGCATTGATCTCTTTCCCCATCATCCCCACCTCCGCGGAAAAACTATGGACAATGCTTGGTTTCCATACGCCCATAGCAAAAGCGAAATGGAACGATATCGTCATCTCCGCAATCGAAGCAAACCAAGCCCTTCCCGAACCCCAAATTCTCTTCACCAAAATTGAAGACGATGTGATCCAAAAAGAAATCGAGAAATTGAAGCAGATGGTTGCTATGAATAAAACCACACCTCTCAAAGAGCAAATTTCCATCGAAGATGTCCGCAAGCTCGATCTTCGCGTTGCAAAAGTTCTCCACGTTGAGCGCGTTCCCAAAAGCAAAAAGATGCTCAAATTCACAGTTGATCTCGGCTCTGAAAAAAGAACGATCCTCTCAGGCATTGGCGATAACATAGAAGATCTATCCACGCTCATTGGTAAGCATGTTGTCGTCGTCGCGAACCTCAAGACTGCCGTACTCATGGGCCTAGAGAGCCAAGGGATGATCCTATCAGCACAGATTTCTGATGGATATCAGCTTCCTGATCTGCATAAGGCCTCTCCAGGCACCGAAGTGACTTAAGAGAGTGTTCTTCAACACTCTCTTATCAAACTTAGAATTTTGGCGTAATTGTAAGACGTTCTCCCGGAAAGAACTTGCGGTTATCGCCTGCTTCGTACTTATCATTTAAGCAGATTTTGAAATCAAAAGCGCGCTCCTTGCAACTCCCTTTGAGACGCCATGTCACATTATCATCGGGATCCTTTTTCAGCTCCAATCCCTTATCCCAGGACATACCAGGACCTGATCCTCGGATATAGAGTTTATTACCAAAGCCTGCATCGTATTTGACTTCGATGTTCACCTGCATTGTTCCCTGTTTTTGCTTATCCTGCACGGGCGCTTTTGCTGCCAGTTTTAGAGGAGTAGGTTCTGGCTTCTTTACAACCGGACTTGGGTCTACCAAAGACACGGGTGCATTTGCCGGTAGTGCTTGAGGAGCAGGTTTAAGCTTCTTTTCCTCTACTACAGGAGCTGGTCCTTGCTGAGCACTCTGCAAAGCCGCTGGTTCATTTTTTGCCGGTGCCGGACCTGTCCACACTTCAAATTGTACAAGTTGCTCAATGGGCTTGCGGAATTTATCAATCTGAGCTACTGGATTACTATTTTTCTGCGCTATCTGCTTATAAAAATCGAGTTGCATTTCCATTTCCTGATGGCATATTTTTATTCTTCGTATTTCCTCTTTCATGCCATTTATGATTTCAACAATAAGTAAGAAATGATCCAAGTTTAATCCAGAATCGATCAGCTTATTCATATTGGATAATAGCTTGTCCAGGTTACTCTGATCCGCTTTGCTTTCTGAATCATTGTCAAAACCTAGTTTTGTTCCGGTTTGTGTTTCATATGATGTACAAAATGCAATATAGGCGTTTAGTGAAACATCTGCGTATATTTCTTCGTTCCAAAAGTTATTAAAAAAGTCATTGCATTGCTGAGAAGCGGTAGCCGAGGCGATTAACTTTTGCCCGCAATCCCTTAGTCGACTTCCTAATTTCCCTAAATAATTATCAACCTCGATAAGCTCCTTTTCTAGTTCCTTCTTCTTTGCGATGCCTTGAACAATTGCATCACAGATTAGATCATAGTTCTGAGGATCTTCTAAGTAGATTCGAGATATGCATGCATTTGGATTTTGCACTGAAAAAATGCATTTAGATGGCGTTGATAGGGTAGACGTAGTTGAAGTAGTAGAAGTGGTCGATGTAGTTGATGTCAAAGGGCGTGGTTGGGGATTTCTTTGATTCATCAACCCTTTTATCTGATTAAACTGATTTTTGATATTTTGAAAGTAAACATTAACCTTATTTATTTCCTCTTCACACTCAAGCATAGCTTTATCTTCTTGAGGGTTAACTTGGACGTTGCTTTGCTTTAGATCCCTCACCAGATTATTAAATTCATCTTTGAAGGTGTTAATTCTATTGGAAATAGAAACTGCATCAAATCGATCATTTTCTAGATTATGATTTATATCATTTGCTAAATAGAATGTTTTGAGCCTAAGCTCACTGAATTTCGTACTGAAGCCGATCATAAAAACTCCTTTTTTTGACTGAAATTAATAAAAATTTAATTTCGCCGCATATTATATACATATGCTTGATTTGCAAAACCTTAAAATTATCATTTCTTGCTAAGCAGCGAGAAACTGAAGCTGATCGTAGCTATGAAGAAAACCTCTTCCTTGAAAGAGCAAATTTCCATTGAAGACATCTGCTAGATTGACTTGCGTGTTGCAAAAGTCATTCACGTCAAGACGGGATTAAAAAATCACTTTGTTTTTTTTTAAATTAAAGCTAGATTTTTGCTTTTCGATCTTTGAAAAGGAAAAATCTCATGCGCAACCTGTTCTTCTTCTCACTTCTTTCCATCACATCTCTATTTGCATCTCCAAAAGACCCGTATTCTCTAGCTGTCACAGAAGGGGAGCCAGCAACCTTCATTGAAGGACGGGTAAGCGCTATTACCGGAGACCTTTACTTGCAAGAAACGGACGCTGTTGTCCAAGGATATGTGCCTCTTAGGTTACCACGACAGTACTTAAGCGGGGATGGAGAAGGCAGATTAGCGGGTTGGTCTTTGCTGAGTGAAAAATATGAAGCTTTTTAGGTTAATAGAGGAAGATGTATGGCCCTTATTGAATGTATTGAATGAGATATGCCATGGAATCCACATAGATGATTTTGAGAAATGCATTGGAAGCAAAAAGGAAATCGTTGTTGAATTAATGGATTCCATTGCGAAGGATGAGAATAAGGGGGATGTTGTTTTATGCTTAAGCGATTTAGAGGTGAATATCGTCATTAATTCTTTTAAGTGCGTTTTTAAAGAGATCGAGGAGTGGGAGTTTCAAACTCGTTTAGGTGTTAGTAGGCAAAAAGCAGTTCACATCGAGAAAAAGTTCATGATTTGATCATATCCCTCATGAAGTATATGTCCTCTGCTTACTTAAGTCCTTTTATCAGACGGGCTGCGAAGAGTATGGCTTTAATCCAATGGAAGGAATCTCATAATAGGAAACAAGGAATTGAAAATGACAAAAGATGAAAATGGATATCCATGTGCCTGCTGTGGTTTGTTGACTTTATCCGAGGGCTCTCACGATACATTCGAAATTTGTCCAGAATGTAATTGGGAAGATGACGATGTGCAATTTAACAATCCCAATTTGCGTGGAGGAGCTAACGAAGAAAGTCTCAACGAAGCCAGAGAAAATTACATAAAATTTGGTGCTTCCTCTAGGAAATATATAAAATATGGACAATGAAGCTTATAACTTCGCTTGTAGGGTCTGTGGAAACGTTCAAGGTGATCTACCATGGGGTCAAGATGGGCAAACCCCAACATTTGAAATCTGTGGGTGTTGTGGGGTCACTTTCGGTTATGAGGACTGTACAGTAGAATATGTTAAGAGGTCTCGTGAAGAATGGTTAGGCAAAGGTGGTCAATGGTTTAATCCAAGTGAGAAGCCGGCGAACTGGTCATTGAATGAACAGGTAAAGAGCATTCCCAAAGAATATATATGAAATCGGCGAGAATTTTGGGCGAAGAACTAATGAAACATCTCTCATTTCCTGATTTTATTGTCGAAAAAATTGAAAATTTTTGTCGATGGAGCTTGGCTTGAAATAGATGAAGGATCTCAACTTGGTAGAGGTGTTTTATACTTCAATGATTGGGAAAATCTTTCTGTGAGCAGATTTGATCCTCATACTGAACATTGGTTGGATGTGAGTGTGACTGCAGTTGAACCATTGAAAGATCTTTGCGAAGTGAAATTTGTTGATTCTATTATTTGCTTATATGGGTTCGGCGAACGAAGCGGTCATTGGACGGAATGGAAATTCCAAAAAGCAAAAATCCATGCTGAATTTGAAGCATAGATTAGATATTTCGAATTAGAAATTTTTTCGTAATGAAATTGATAACCAGATACCAGGTGTTTTGAGGATTTTTATCTTAAGGTTCTATGGGAAAGCGAATATTAGCTTCTGATGTGGCAACATACTTTTTATTAAGCGCCAAAAAAGAGGACAAAAAAATTTCCAACGAAAAACTGCAAAAGTTGGTCTATTACGCACAAGCATGGACTTTGGCTTTGACTGAAAAACCCTTATTTTCAGAAGAAATTGAGGCATGGATTCATGGTCCAGTCATTCCTTCCTTATTTCGACAATTCAAAAAGTATGGTGATAAGCCCATTTCTTTGGTTGGTTTGACTTTGAAGAAGGGCAGTCTTTGGGATAACGATATTTTGGAAGAAGTATGGCGTATATATGGAAAATATGATGCTAATTATTTAGAAATTCTTACACATCAAGAAGATCCATGGCTCTATACAAGAGATGAAATGGAATTTGAAGAATCTTCTACTGCCGAAATTACTCATGAATCAATGAGAGATTATTATCGGATGAAACTAGGAAGGGATTCTTATTTTTGAGAATCGTTACTTTTCATTTTTTACTAGGGAAGAAGACCAATCAAGGATCCATTGGCTAAAGGCAATCAGATAGGCCGGGAAGCTATTTTGAAAAGGGGGAGGCATAAGCTCTAACTTTTTAAGCAATTTTTCATGCTGTTTCAAACAATTACGGATCTCAACGACTTTTGTGCTTTCAGAAGAATTCTCTATCCGCTGAAGACAAGTTCTTAAGGATAATAACACCCTAAAAATAGGAAGCCATGAAGGAGCATATTGAGGAATAGGGATTAGCACTTGGAATAAGGCACTATTTTTCTTCAGTCGATAGCGTTGTTGATTGCCTTGCATGGATTTATCAAAAAGATTGCTAAAATGTAAGTCATTGAGGACCTCAGCTAGATTTCGTTTTGAGTAACCAATTTCAGTAACCTCTGCAATGGAAAAAAATGTATCTGGATGCACTAGAAAAAAAGTGATGAGATCTGCTCGAGCGCCAGTGCCAAATAGCGATCTAGCTCGTATATTCAATAATGCAGAAGATTCATGAGGTCGTAATACCGATTTACGGCTGAGATTAATCTTTATAGGAGATGTATCCATAAAAACTGGCCAGTTCGTATTCGAGATCTTGTTTAAGTTTACTGCATACTGAGAAATAGACTTTTCGATGAATTTATCGAAATTTTTCATCAAAGATTTCAGACGGCTAATAGAAACGAAGTGATAATATTGGGAACACCAATCTATCGATTCATCGCGCAGGCGCGGGTCTATTTCGGCTAAAACACTCGTAAATAGAATCAATTCCTCTATCAAAATGAGAACGTTTTGGTGACGCCGTTTAACCCCAGCCACACCGAGTTCAGTCCAGAGGCTCCATGCTAAATCGAGAAGATTTTGATCTAATTGCTTAATTAAATGCATGAATATGCTCGAGGACCTCATTGATGTTTTGAGCAAAATTCATGGATACGTCTTGGGTGATGCACCAATTTTTCGCTAAATTGAGTTCATCTCGTGTCGGCATTAATGCGAGGAGATCTGTAAAATGCTTGCTCTGAGGACCTTGATCCACGCTGGCATAGAGTTTTAAACAGATTTGGTCAAATCGATCGGCCAGATAAAGCGTCAACCCCTTATATTTCCGAACGTGTAGCCTTCCCATGAAGCCTGATGGCACGCCCATTTCCAATAGCGAAGCTGGGCCAATATTTAACCAATCTTTTCCCAGGTCAAGCGCTTTACCCACCTCTTCTACAGCTTGGACAAGGGGAGATGGGAGAGGATTTGCGGATATGAGTGCGTGGTCTTTTATAAGAGCTACTAAGTCTAGATCCCTTGTAGGTCTTTCAATAAGCCCAAGAAGAAGCAGGCTGCCTCCTCCGACTGCGGCAACTTCGTAATGAAGTTCACGATCTGCTAATAGCTGTCCTAAGACTTCTAAAGCGTTTTCTAAGCTAACCAAATCTATTTCCATTGTGACCTCCTGAATTGTCCGAGAAGTTAAAGTGCTCGAATCGAGAACTTAAACTTCATGATATAAGATATTAGAATTTATGTCAAATAACATGCAAGCTATTGACAATTATGATGTTATAGATTTTTAGCCTAGGTGCTTACCAGAGCCGGTACCGCTGCCACCCTTGGCGGCAGGAACTGACACACGGTGTTCTTTAGCCCGGTGTGTCTTCTGAGGACCTCTTCATTGTGGATGGCGATCGCGATGGCTTTTTTGGTGCCGACGAAGATGACCCGTTTTTTGCCTCGGGTGAGGCCTGTGTAGAGCAGATTGCGGAAAAGCATCTTGAAATGCGAGGTGTGCACGGGGATGATGACACAAGGACATTCACTGCCTTGGTATTTGTGGATGGAGACAGCATAGGCTAAGATCAACTCGTCGATTTCTATGAAGTCATAGGGAACAAGTCTGCCGTCGAAGGCGACTTTGAGAGTTTGCTCGGTGAGATCGATTTCAATGATCTTGCCAACATCGCCATTGTAGACTTCTTTTTCATAGTTATTGCGGATCTGCATAACTTTATCGCCCACATGGAAACATCTGCCCATGCGAAGAAGGGGAGTAGGGGAGGAGTTCATCTCTTTTTGGAGCATGGCATTGAGGTTTTCTGATCCCATCAGACCCCGTTTCATCGGACAGAGAACTTGTATGTCGTCAAAGCGATGGAAACGATGCGATTTGGGTAGGCGAGTTGTGACAAGATCGATGACAATTTTAACAACATCTTCGGGATTTTCTGCTTCAATGAACTGAAAATCTCCCCTGGGATTATAGGAGAGATCGGGGAATTCCCCTTGGTTAATTCGGTGGGCGTTGCTGATGATCATCGAACCAGCGGCTTGCCGGAAGATCTTTTTAAGCTGGATGACGGAGATTCTTTCCGATTGAATGATGTCTTTCAAAACATTGCCAGGACCCACGCTGGGGAGCTGATCGATGTCTCCGATGAAAATCGCCCTTGCATCTGTTGGGATAGCCTTGAGCAGGTGATTCATGAGCTGTGTGTCGATCATGCTCGCTTCATCGATGATGATCAAATCACAGACAAAGGGATTTTCTTTGTTACGCTTAAATTTTCCTGTCTTGAAATCGATTTCTAGCAAGCTATGGATCGTGAAGGCTTTTTTCCCGGTGATCTCGCTCATACGTTTGGCAGCGCGTCCTGTAGGAGCCGCTAGAACAAGCCGCGTTGAGATTTTTTCTGTGATGGAGAGGATGGCTTTTGTGATGGTGCTCTTTCCCGTTCCAGGACCTCCAGTAACTACCAGGACTTTTTCTTGCACTCCCAAGCCCACAGCAATTTTTTGTTCCGGGGCAAGTTCGATGTGGAGCTTTTGCTGCACCCATTCAATGGCCTTATCGCATTGCACATTCCGAATCCGGCAGGGACTTTGCGTGAGCCTGGCAAGTTCCCTTGCGATGCCCACTTCGGTCAAATAGAGAGGTTTGACCCAAATAGTGTCATTTTCTCGGACCAGTTCTTGCCTTTCGGTAAGGGCTAAAATCCTCTTTTCAATGGCCTCTTTAGGAACTTGCAGGATCGCTTCGACCTCTGGAATCAAATCCACTTGGGGATAGCAGACATGTCCATCATTGCTCAGCTCCCACAGCGTATGTTCGATGCCTGCATCGATCCGAGCAGGGGAGTCGAAGGGGATCCCTAGGTTCTGAGCAATGGCATCTGCAGACTTGAACCCGATGCCGTGGATTTCCTTGGCCAGCTGGTAGGGGTTGCTCTTGACTTTGTCGATGCTCTGATCGGCATACTTCTTATAAATTTTTTGAGCATAGGAGGGGCTGACTCCATGACCTCTCAAAAAGATCATGACATCCCGGATCGCCTTTTGCTGCAGCCAGCACTCTTTAATCCTTTCTACTCGCTTGCCTCCCAGCCCGCTCACTTCCAATAAGCGGTCAGGGGATCTGTCGATGATATCGAGGGTATCTGTTCCAAAGCTCTTGACGATCCTCTCCGCATAGACAGGGCCGATCCCTTTGATCATGCCCGATTCGAGGTACTTTTGGATCCCTATCAGGTCAGACGGTGCTTGCAGATCGAAAGATTTGACCTCGAATTGCTGGCCATACTCGGGGTGAATTTTCCAATCCCCCTTGCAGCGGATCGTTTCCCCAGGTTGGATCGAGGGCATGAAGCCAACGATGCACGTCAGCTCTTTTTTGGTCGGTTCCTTCAGACGTGCGACGGTGAATCCCTTTTCACTTTCCGTAAAGACGATGTTCTCGATATATCCGTAAATTTCTTCCATGTGACCTCAGCACGATAAGCATAGCTTTCTTCGAACAAATTTCGAAAGTTAAAATTTTTACTTAGATCAGCTCCGATTTTTTTTCCATAAAGGATTTGCTGGAAAATCAAGACTCGATTAAGATAGTGCCAACTGTTCCGGATTAGCTCAGCGGTAGAGCAGTGGACTGTTAATCCATTGGTCGCATGTTCGAATCATGCATCCGGAGTTTCTTCACTTCGTTCCTTATAGGACCTAAGAATGAGCTTTGAAAGCAACCTCTTGGCTTCTACCAATTATAGTTCCCTTTACAGTGTGTTACAGGACAGAGCAACTTTTCGGCTTAAACTTGATCCAAATTTTGGTTGGGAAAAAATCAAAATGGATTCTGGCGAGGAATATTTTAATATTGAGCGGGTGACGCTTTATATTAGCGAACTTAGCGGAAGAAAAAATCTTGACAAAGCTGAAATTGAAGATGGCAAAAAGGTTTGTGATATTTTTCTAGGGCTTTGGGAACAATTGGATGAGCAATTAAATGCCTTGAATTGCATGACGGGATCGATTTATAGAGCCGTACATTTCCCATCGAGTGCTTATTATTCAGATTGTAATCCTGCTTGGATTGATTTTTGGCAAGATCGCAATATAGTCTTAAAAAGAAGTTGGGGTATTTTTGACGCTGAGCTGAATTTAACTCTAAAGAGCAAATTAGTGTAATCGGAGTCAGCTTTTCCCCCATATACCCACATTAATAAAGCAGTGCACTGCTAATGCGTTGGTCGTAGGTTCGAATCTTGCTTTGAAGTTCACAGCAAAGGCACTTAAGGGGAGACCCTTAAGTGCCTTTTTTTTGCTCATTTTGCATAGGCGATGTTTTATCAGTCAAAATGCAATCACTGAAGATACAAGAGTATGCCATTTAGGATTAGGATAGCCTTGAAAAGCTGAGACAATTAACGTCATGAGTTCGCTGGCGATTTCATCGGCTGTCTTCAAAGTCAAGAGATGATCTTTTTCAGGGAGTACTTTCCCGATTTTCTTGTAAGTAGGCCTGTCGTCATCATTATTTTCTGTAATAAGGGTGATTTCTTGGACTTCAATAGGATCAACTGAACGTGGTCCCCCCGACATAGCGCAGATACCAGTGCCATGGAAAGAAAGCGTTATTTTGCATGAATCACTGCCATAGTTGTTTTGTGCATATTCTTGCGCAAGCGCAATTCCTTGAGTAAAATTTTGTCCTGCGATTTGTGGGTTAAAACTAGGCGTTAAATATTCTTGGGGAGTGCGAGCTTGTTGAATATCAAAGCTGGCTGCGGAATGAGACGGGAAGGTGGAAGTTCTTTCAACAGGACGTGAGGAAGTTTGATGAGAGGGTACAGATCTGGAATAAATATTACGAAAGCGAAGGCTCAAAAGACGATCTCTTTCTTCTATATCAATGTGTGTTGTATAGACTGTATTTGTTGCGTCCACAGCATCAATAATCTCTTTTATGGTTCCTCTAAAAGGATCGCAAAATACATCGATGCCTCCTGGCAGTCTTTGCATGTTATTTTCTCGAACAATTTGAGTGGCTGCAAGCGCAACCCTTTCATGTGAATAAAACCCAATGGTTTTCCTAGACTGTTCATCCCAGGGTGCAACCTTTGCGCTCACTCTATAAAAAATGTATTCCTGTGCTGAAGAGCTGTTGACCTTCATCTCTGAACTCATAGAATGTCCTCGTGTTAGAAAAATGATTTAGCAGTTTGTCGAGTCTTTGAAAAAAATGCAATGTCCTGCACAGGCTTGTTTCAAAAGAATCCCACCTTACCATTGATAGATTTTGATTTTTTGTTTACATTTCCTGCCTAAAAAATGCAGGAGTAACCAATGAGCTATCCATCTTTGTCCGTTACAGGCAATGCGACCGTATCTGCAAGCAGCTCTCTTGATACTAAGAAATCATGGGAGCATCCTTTTCCTAAGCGAGCGATCACGCATCATTTGAATCCTTACGATAATTCCCAGTTTGGAGATCGCTTGTTGGGATCATTCGCCTCTGCTTATTTGATTTGGGATGGGGTGAAACAGCAATTTCCGGAAGTAGGTTTCATTGGGAAAAATCAGAAGGATTTTACAAGTTTGCAAGTCTTCGATGAAATGACTTGTTTTGCAGACTATAACGATCAGTTAGACCAACACTACGATTACAAAATCCGATTTAGAGCAGATCCCCAATCTTGCTTGGTCAAGCAGATCATGCAGGCGCAAACGACCCATGAAATTTCCCTGCAGGATCTAGAAGGTTTCTCATTTGAGATGCAAGCAGTTTTGCTTTGTGGGGAAACAGAGATCGAGCAGATATCTTTCCAAGGCAAAGAGATTGTGCATTGCCTCAATCAATTAATTCAGAAGGTGCCCATCGATGACTCTCTTTTGATCGAGGTGCCTTACTGCTCATTTTCAGAGTTTGACTTGAAGAATTACGTCACAGCAGAGGGTCGTATGCCGCTGCTTGGCTCTTTGATTGATTTGGAGGATAGTTCCACACGCAAGAAATTACAATCTGTGGTCAGACCAAAAGAGCAGGTTTCTCAAATTCCCTTTGAGGAAGGATGTGTTCCCGTTGTCATGCAGGTGCGTACAGGGGGGAACTTTGATTCTCAGGCGACGATTCAACGCTATCCTGGGAAATTTCCGCCGCTGAGCTGGTATGTGATGGCAATAAGGCAGCTGCAAGAGAGGTTTAAGGATCAAAAAATCCAAATTCATATCGCTATCGATAAAGATGCGGAAAGTGTCAAAAAGCAGCTTTCCGAATTATTTTTGGTTGAGGGGATCCAAAATGTGGCATTCACTCCTAGTCCAAACGCAGAAATCGATCTTTGGAAAATGGATTTGTGGGGTGGTTATAATATCAAGGCGCTCATTTGCGCGGATTCTTCTTTTGGAAGCATTATTGGACTTCAGGCCAATGAAGAGACGCTTGAATACATCATCATGCCAAAACCTTGCTCTAAGAGAGAGTCTTGTTCCATAGAGGTGGTGATGGAAATAAACAAGGGATTTAGCGGACAGCACAAAGATGTCTATGCAAATGCAAGTGCGGTTACCATGGCGGGATCACAGATGAAGATTGATATGGAAGAGCCAAGGATCATTTGTCTGAAGTCTGAGGCTAAAGATCGGGAACTTTTAGATGTGTCTAAGCTAGTGTGAGAACGGCCGCGAATTACGAGCGTCCTGATTTATGATTTTTACCATAGATAAAAACGCCTATAAAAAGACCAATGGAAAGAAGCAAAGCTCCTAGTCCCTCGATGCTATAACCGCGATAAATGGTAAAAAAAGATGCAAATGTGCAAGAAAATGCAAGTATCGAAGCTATATTTTGGCCTTTCTTGGCTAGCTTGATTTGTGCATCTACCATTTTTGATTCTAGGCTTCTTCGATGTTCAGCTTCTCGATGAGGCTCTTCAAGGAATTGTTTGGCAATGCCAGGGACTATTTTTTCATACATTGTGAGGTGTTCAGGAGGAGGAATGGGTCCAGAGTAGTATAATGCAGTCTGTTGAGTAGGCCCATGCAATTTATTTTCTGGAAATAGTTTCTTCTTATGCTGAACTGACGAATCTTTATTTTGAGTCTCGAGAACATTTTCAGTTTCTAAGCCAACCATTACCGATTTTCCTCATCTATTTTTTCAATAGCTTTATGGTAATCATTATCGAGCACTTCAAGATCATTGATGAGTCGATCCATGTCAGAATGGATATGGCTTGGAGGTCTCTCAGTGTTACTGATGATGAATGAACCTGTTATGTCGAATGCACTAAAAAATGCTGTAGGGTAACTAATAGCAAAGTCATCTATATGTTTCATCACTCACCTCCTTCCTAGCTCAGTCTATCATGAGCTTTTAATAGAGAACAGGAAAAAATATTTTCCAAACAAAGAGGGTTTGAGTATTTTGACGGATAGTATGCGAAATAGACTATCCTTCCTCATTCTTTGGTTTGGTGCCTTTGTCAATTGGATGGGCTATGGCTTTGTCTATCCGATCTTTTCCGTTTCGCTGTTTCAAGCAAATCCTGTTTTTGCAGGCGCAAGTTCTGATTTTCTCCGGGGGGAGCTGCTTGGAATTCTAATTGCAGCAAGCCCTGTCGGCCAGTTCTTTACCTCGCCTTTCATGGGAACTCTATCGGATCATAAAGGGCGCAAGGTTGTTCTTTATAGAACCTATATGATCATGTGTATTGGTTATTTGTTATCCGGATATGGGCTTTATTTAAATTCGATTACGCTCACTGTGTTTGGAAGACTGGTAACGGGTTTTGGAGCGGGTAATCTGGGTGTGATCAATTCCGCTGTTACAGATATCAGCACGCCTAAAGAGAAAACCAAAAATTATGCGCTGATTGCCATGGCAAGCGGCATAGGGTTTACCGTGGGCCCATTTTTGGGCGGTAAACTTTTAGCGTGGGGTTTTACGTTTCCATTTATTGTCGCTGCAGCTCTTGCTGGCCTTGCCGCTTTTTGCTTCCGATTTGCTTTTCATGAGACCCTTAAATATCCTCGAGAAAAAAAACCATTTACGTTGAAAAAGCAATTCAACGAGCTTTTGAACATTGGCGGGGAATCGAAATTATCTGCTTTTCTCTGCGCTTTTTTTCTCTTTTGTCTTGGATGGGCGTTTTATTGGGAGTTCATCCCTGTCACATGGATCAAAAAATACGCCTTAGATGCTTCTGCGATTGGGGATTTTTATGCTTACGGCTCTCTTTTTTATGTCCTAAGCAGCGGGCTTTTGATTCGTCCAATCATTAAACGATTCAAACCTGAGCCGACCCTTGTTGCTTCTTGGGGAGCTCTTGCCCTTTGTCTTGTGCCTCTTTTTTATACTTCCGTTTTGGGGTACTGGATCCTTATTCCTTTGCAACAATTTTGCGTAGCTCTTGTTTTTCCTTTGGGAACCACTGTTGTTTCGAATGCGGTTTCTGATCACGAACAAGGCAAAGCATTGGGAACATTTCAGTCCCTACAGGCGCTTGCGTTTGCTGTAACGCCTTTTCTTGGAGGATCACTATTGAGCTTGCACAATAGGATGCCTGTTGTGGTTGGATCTATAGCGATGCTTTTATCCTGTTCGATTCTTTTCATTGCTTTGAAGAAGAAAAAAGCCTGAATTTATTCTCTGATTCCTCTATAATAATACTTTCTAAGTAAGCGAATTGGAGAAATTTTTATGAAAAAATTAAATTTGATTTTACTGCTATCTGTACTGCCCTTTTGCGGTATTTATGCCGCTCCTGAAGTGACTCAAGAAACCGCCCAACTTTTGATCCCTAAACTCAATAGCGACCGCATTGCTCATTTCTTTGGCAGTTATGGAGTAGAGACCATCCCCATGACTAGCTCGCCCTTTGGTGAGTGCCGCGTTGCGAATCTGTATTCGAAAGATGGCGAAGATAAAATCATGCGGACACTTGCCATTGTTGACTTTAAGCAGCCGGTCCATGAGAGCCTGCAGCAAGTGCACAAGGACATTATTGCAGGAAAGTCTGTGGGGATTGCTCTGCGCGATGATGGATGGAAAATCGATAAGGTGCCGGTTTATTTCGGCTCTGTTGACTTGTCACCCGCACTGAAAGCCTGGATGCATGAAAATAAAGATGATCGCGCTGCAGTTCACATCTATCAACTCAATGTCTCTAAAGAAAGTTCTAAAGAACAATTGCATTATTGCACGATCATCGAAGTGCATAGCCCTCAGTACTTAGATGAAAAGTGGCTGCAGGCGTTGTATGCCGATCAGTTTGCCGATCATCAAGGCAGCACTAAAGAGGTAGATGGTTTGATCAGTTCATTGAATACGCTGATCTTACAGCTCCCTAAATGAAAGTCCTCGTTTACAGCTTAAGGTTATGGGCTGTAGTTTTATTTTTGGCAGCAGATCTAAGAGCTGCTGCCAGTCAAGAGCGCCTGATTCTGGGCGAACACCTTCAATTTATAAGCCTAGGCGGGTATTGCGGACCTGCGCAATACCTAAATGAAATTGGTTTTAGAACCGCAGCATTTCCATTAGATTGGGTGTTTACCTGGGATATCGATGGTTTAGTGCAATGCCTCGAAGAAGACTTTCTATTTTTCACAGATGAAAGCTGCTTTCAAGGAACGCAAATAAATCATCGCTACCACATGCGTTTCTTTCATGATCTCCCAGAAAATCCTTGCTCAGAGCAGTTTCCCCATTTGAAAGCAAAGTACGACCGTAGAATTGAGCGATTTCGAAGCCTTCGAGACTTTAAGGGCAAGGTCTTTTTCATACGCACATGGTGGGCGCGTTTGGCTGAATGGAACAAAGGGGATTTCAGTCAGAATACAACTTGGTCGCAAAAACTAAAAAAAGCTCTGGATCATTATTTCCCAACGCTTGATTTTGTACTCATCATTTACGGTTATGAGGATTTAAATATTCCAAAAATGGAAGAAATTGAGGGGGTTGTTGAAATTCGAATTCAAAGAGACGCTTTTTCATTTCAAGAGCAGTTAGGTGAGTATTTGGGGACGCTTGAAGAGTTCAAACATTTTCGAAATGGCAGTGAGTAGCTTCCCACTTTTGAAGTAGAATAAAAAACTCTGGAAGGTTTAATTTCTTTGCTTGTTTCCCATCAAAGGCAGGAAAAATATGAATTCTTTCTACACAACGCTTTCCGATCTAGGTTCCTCTATTGTCAATGCCGGCACCTATCTATGGGGAGCTGCTACTCAACCCACCCCTATTAGTCTTGAGCAAGAAATTAAGATGATTTTTAACTCTTATGCTCAAGAGGAGATTACCGATGATCAGTGCATGGAAGATTGTAGTCAGTGCCTCATTAGAAACCTCACAGAATCGGATTGTGATCTTTCCATTGCCAGCCAGGAAAAGCTCACTTCCTTGCTTGAGAGTTTTTATGCCTATTTAGATCAGAATTTTCATTTGGACTTGAGCACTCCCGATGACGGAATCAAAGCTCTTGTTAAAGAACGCTTTTTACAAGGGGTGGAGAAAAAATGGGCTTCTGGGATTGCCAAGGAGTTTTACCACATTCTAAAGATCAGCGACGTTGAGCAAAAAGCCGCAGAAGCAAGTAAGTGGACTCTAAAATTTTACAAGGATGGGGAATATTTTACTCCGATGAGTAATTTAATTAATTTTCATGGGAAGCCCCCAAGGCTTATCTCTGTTGTTGAGCACTCTTATTCCGATTATTACCATGCGATTCATCAAAAGAATGCGGAATCGATGATCCTTCAATGTGAGAAAAATCCAACTTACTACCAAAACATAGGAGCAGCGCTCGAGGAAAAAGAAAAACTAGAGCGCAGCGGAGAGACTGTTGTCTATACCGAACAAGAAAAACAGCTTCATGACATAGCAAACTATGCCGCTCAGAGTATTTTGCTTTACTTTCCGGACAGAGACAATGAGTTGATACTATTAAGAAGCTGCATTGTAAAGGAAGGCTTCTTTAGAAAGCTGCACGGTTCTCCTGAGCTGAGGCCTCGTATCTTTCTCGAGATTTTCAACCCATCAGCTTTTGAAGAACTGAATTTTGCGGATTACGGCAGTAAGCAGAACCAAGAAAGCAAATAGATAGGCAAGTGGTGCAAAAAAAGAGGGCAGGGCGATCATGGCTCCAAAAAAGAGAAAAGCCTCTGCCCTTTCCATAATGCCTGGGCTGTAATGAAAGCTCTTGGCCGAAGCGTTCTGAGTGAATAGGCCGACGATCAAAAAGGAAGTGACGCAGATAAGAACACTTGCGCACATGAGCAGGCAGGGCAAGCCTCTTGTTGCAGGGTCCACTAAAAAAAGACCAATGATGAGGGCCGATTCCACAATCCTGTCAGAGATAATGTCTAGTGCTGCGCCGCGCTCCGAGGATTGGTTAGAGCTTCGAGCCAAAGAGCCATCCAACGTGTCCAGGTATCCGGAAAAAATCATAGCCCCAAGCGCTGCATAGGGGAGATCCAAAATAAGCAGCGGTAGGGTAAGAACTCCAGTAAACAGTGCTAAAAGCGTGCAGTGGTTGGGATGCACCTTTTTTAATAGAGGAAGAACGGGATCTACACAAATCCGCTCATACGTTTTTCTAAGGCTGGCTTCGATCATCGATTTTTTCTCAACTTCTTAACGAGTATTGGCACAAGGGCCAGAACGCCTAGCAGCGTTAAAGCAATTTTAAGCTGCGGGTTAAAAATCGTTTCTAGAGAAAGAGTTTGATTGGTTTCAAAGATTTTTTCAAGACCGCTTCCTGCAAAAGTGAATACGAAAGCCCCAGGCGCAATGCCGACGAGGGTTGTCCACACAAATGTTCTTAAGGGAACGCCAAAGAACGCAGGAGCTAAGTTAACAGCCCAAAAGGGAAATAGGGGAACAAAACGCAAAAAGAGCATGTAGCTGGCGGCGTTTTTCTGAAACCCCTTCTCCATTTTTTTCAAAAAAGGTCCCGCTTTTTTTCTCAGAGTATCCCCTAAAGCAGTGCGCGCAGCCAAAAAGATGAGAGTGGCTCCGCAGGTAGCAGAAAAAAGCACGTAGAGGGTGCTTAAGGGCTGTGGGAACAGATATCCGCCAAGCAGCGATAGGAAGACAGCTCCGGGCACAGAAAGCGCAGTCAGAACGATGTAGATGAGAATGTACAAAAAGGGTGAAGCGAAAGGATGTGCTTCGAGGAATGCTTTGATGGTGAAGTGATAGGTCTTTAGAGTTGCAAAGCTTAAATAGCGGTAGGCTCCAGAAAAATAGATTGCAGCCATGGCAATCAGTATGAGAATGAGGGGTAAGTATTTTTTCACGATTTTTTTCTCCCTAGGATGGAAAGGAGGGTTTGAGTGAGATAAAGATCAGCTGCTTTGCGAATGGCCCCGCTATACGTCGGATAGGGATGGATGAGAGAAGAGAGTTTGTGCAAGGAGATTTTTGCGCGCATGGCAAGAGTGATTTCGCTGAGCATTTCTCCAGCTCTTGGTGCAACGATCGTACAGCCTAAAATTTGGCTGCTCCATTTTTTGGTGACAACTTTAATAAAACCTTCTGTTTTCGAGGCGGTAATGGCGCGGTCAATAGCGCTCATAGGAACGATATAAGTGGCGATGGTGTGTTTTTGCGCCGCTTCTGTTTCAAGAAGGCCAACGCTTGCCACTTCCGGGTCGGTAAATGTAACGCGGGGGACGGCTTGATCATCGAGTTTTTTGCGGAATGGCAAAAGGAGTGAGGTGAGAACACTGCGCGCTCTATTTTCTGCAAGGTGAGTAAAAAAAGGAGGGCCTGTCACATCGCCAATTGCCCAAATGTGGCGCTGATTGGTGCGCCCGTAGCGATCGGTGGGAATTCCATTCTCAGAATAGGTCACACCGGCAGCTTCGAGATTCAAATTCTTCACATTGACTTTTCTGCCGATGGCAACAAGAAGGGCATCCGCTTGGACATTTTTTCCATTCTCTAGAGAAATTTGAAATGAGTTGTTGTATTTTACTTCTTTGGCATGCGTTCCTAAAAAGAGCTCCATCCCTTCACTTGTCAATTGCTTCGCAATGGTTTCTTGGGCAAGCGGTTCTTCCTTATTGAGCAGTTGATCGTGGGAATGGATGAGAAAAACTTGGGAGCCTAATCGTTGAAAGGCTTGCGCAAGTTCGCAGCCAATCGGTCCTCCGCCAAGAACAGCGAGAGTTTTGGGAATCTCTTTAAGATTGAAAATAGTTTCATTGGTGAGATAGGGGGTGTTGCTTAAGCCCGGAATGGGAGGAATCCGCGGGGATGTTCCTGTGGCAATGACGATTTGTTTGGCATTGATCTCTCGTCCGCCTACTTTAAGAGTACGGGGTCCTTGGAAAGAAGCTTCGCCGTCAAGGGTTTCAATACCAAGCTCTGACAATTCCTTGGGCTCATGGTGAGAGCGGATACCAGCCACAATTTCGCGTACCCTGCTCAAAGCCTCACTTGCACCGAAAGTAGAGCTGGAAAGTTCGATGCCTAAAGTGCGGGCAGTTTTGAGACTGTGCGCTAGATGCGCTGAAGCGATGAGAGATTTGCTGGGAATGCATCCAAAATTTGTACAATCGCCGCCGTATTTGCCTTTTTCAATGATGAGAACCTTTTTTCCTGCTTTTGCAGCACCCACTGCAATGACAAGACCTCCGGCTCCAGCACCAATGACGACAAGCGCATGTTCACTCATTTTTTCTCAGGGATAAATTGCAAAGCCGCGGAATTCATGCAATAACGTTTGCCCGTCGGCGGCGGTCCGTCATCGAAGACATGGCCGAGGTGTCCATCGCATTTGCTGCAGAGTACTTCGATCCGTTTGCCAAACAGAGACCAGTCGTTGCGATAAGTGACATTGTCAGGGCAAATCGGATGGTTGAAACTGGGCCAACCTGTGCCCGATTCATATTTTGCTGCAGAACTATACAAAGGAAGCGCGCACCCTGCGCACACATAAGTTCCATCCGCATGGTTGCTCGCATAAGCATTGTCGAATGGTTTTTCCGTGCCTCCTTTGCGCAGGACTTTATACTGCTCAGAGGTGAGTCGTTCTTTCCACTCTTTTTCTGTAAGAATCAGTTTTTTTCCATCGAAGCGGTCAGCAGGCAAGCATTCCTCCACAGGTGTTGGATTTGTTTGACAAAAGCCATCCATGGGAATAAATAACAAGAGAAGTAAATAGTATCTGTTCATAACCGCATTGTGTTTTTTTAATAGGATTTGGTCAATCATGAAAATATTATCAGTGCTTTTTTTATTGTTATTTGGAGGGAATTCCATGCTGCACGCAGAAAAAACAGAAACAGCGATCTTTGCAGGAGGTTGTTTTTGGTGCGTTCAACACGATTTCGATCAGCTGAGCGGTGTGGTGTCAACGACTTCGGGATATACCGGCGGCCATGTGGACAATCCGAGTTATGAGGAGGTCTCTGCAGGAGGCACTGGACATGTCGAATCGGTGGAAGTGGTTTACGATCCCTCAAAAATTAGCTACGAGCAGCTTCTCAACTTTTATTTTCATAATGTCGATCCCACAAGGAACGATGGGCAATTTTGCGATACGGGGAATCAGTACCGCCCAGTCATCTTTTATGAAAATGACACCCAAAAAAAGCTAGCTGAAGAATATAAGCAAAAACTCATCGATTCTAAAAAAATGGAGCCTATTCTTGTTGAGATTCTGCCTGCAAAAAAATTCTATCCTGCGGAAGATTATCACCAAGAATACGCAGACAAGAACCCTGTTCGCTACAAGTTCTATCGGACAACTTGCGGCCGGGATAAAAGGTTAAAGCAGTTGTGGGGAAAATCGTCTTGACCTTTTCATTGATAATTTAATAAAATTATTAATAAATTTCTGGGGTCAATATGAAAAATAATTTTTGCAAGGCATCTGTCTTATCCCTGGTTGGAGCATCTCAGGCTGTGGCAGCGCCATTTTCACCTGAAGCTATTTTGCCTGATGGATCTGATTTCACCATCGCAGTCAATCCCTACACCCAAGAATCAGGCAAAGCCAGAAAAGGGATCATCGCTGCAACGCTGAATAATGTCGTTATCCTCAACCAATTGCTTGCGCAAGAAAATAGTAGCGCGCGCGAAGAGGACATCAAAGCCGTTGTCGCTGCGATTGACCAGCTGATTCCCTCTTTAAGCTATGTCGGGATGTTTGATTTCTTTGAGCCTGTCTACTGGATCGGACAAGGGGAGCAAATAGGCCGCATAGTAACCATCGCTCTTTACTTTAAGCATTATCCCGAAAAATCCACACCTGAGCTGAAGCAAAAAGTGTCTGAACTCATCCGTGTTGCAAACTCTTCTTATCTTTTGAGTATTGTATGATTAAGTTTTTTTCTTTTTTTCAGGCGCTATTTTTGTTCTCCATTCATGCCAGTGATATTGCCATTGTCGATTTTGGATCGCAAACGACTCATCTGATCTCGCGGCGCTTAAGGGATATGGGGATTGAATCGCACATTGTTCCTCCCGAACATATCCTAGAAACCCTTCCGAGTGTTTCAGGAGTCATCTTGTCGGGTAGTCCGGCTTCTGTGCATGATGAGGGAGCGCCTAAAGTGGATCCAAGCTTGTTTCATGCTGGAATTCCCATTTTGGGGATTTGTTATGGCTGGCAATTAATGGCTCATGCATTGGGTGGAAGCGTTGAGAGGTCGCATTCAGAATATGGGATTGAAGAGATCGCTATCGATGATCGATTACTTGGGCTACCCAAAGCCAAGTTTCCTGTTGTGGTTTCGCATGGAGACAGCATCACTTCTCTTCCTCCAGGATTTACCGTCATAGGATCTACGGAAAGAGTGAATGCAGCTGCAGCTGTCAATAGAGATAAAAAATGGATGGGCCTACAGTTTCATCCTGAGATGGAACACACTGTTTTTGGATCGGAAATTCTTCGATTTTTCGCGACCGATTTTTGCCAACTATCTCCTACAGTCAAAAATTCGATCGATTTAGATTCTGTCATTCAAAAGATTCAAAATGCAGTAGGGGAGCAAGATGAGGTGATTTGCGCTGTTTCTGGAGGCGTTGATTCCACCGTTGCTGCTTTTTTGATCGCGCAGGCCATCGGCAAAAGAATGCACGCAGTCTACGTGGATACCGATTTGATGCGCCCTGGAACCCGAGAAAAGGTGAGCGATATCTTTACGCATCATGTCAACGCGGATCTGATCATCGTCGATGCCAATGAACGCTTTATGCAAGCGCTCGAAGGAGTGAGAGATCCTGAGTCCAAGCGCAAGCTGATCGGGAAGCTTTATGTCGATATTTTTCAAGAAGTGGCTGCAACACTCAAAGGAATTCAATTTTTGGCTCAGGGGACGATCTATTCCGATGTCATCGAATCAAAAGGATCGTCTCATGCCAGCAAAATCAAGTCTCACCACAATGTCGGCGGATTGCCTGAGAATCTTTCATTTCGATTACTGGAGCCTCTTCGAGAGTTTTATAAGGACGAGGTGAGGAAACTCGGGTTTCTTGCAGGCCTGCCTTTAGAATATGTTCAAGTGCATCCGTTTCCGGGCCCTGGATATGGGATCCGCATTCGCGGTGAGGTCACTCAGAAGCGTTTGATGCAGATCCGCGGGGCAGATGCCATCATCATGGAAGAAGTGCAGAAAGCCCGTCTTTACGATCAGGTATTCCAATGTTTTGCTGTGATGACGGGAGCTTACAGCACAGCAGTCAAAGGAGATGGCAGGGCTTTTGAAGAAGTCGTAGCGATCAGGGCCTATGAATCGCTAGATGTGATGACGGCAAATTGGGCCAAGCTGCCCTATTCTCTGCTAGAAAAAATTTCACGACGCATCGTGGGCGAGGTGCCCGGTATTTCTCGCGTCGTCTACGATATCACGGATAAACCGCCAGCAACCATGGAATGGGAGTAAAAATAAATGATCCACATCGAAACGTACTCAAGAGAAGAAGTTTTTCCTCAATTACCTCTGCTTCACCGATGGTGTGTGCAACATCTGCATGGATTTCCCTATTACTACGCTCCTCCCAAAGAGCAACTCATTCACCCTTTTGATACGGTCTATGCAAATGAAGAAAAAGCGCTAGTCGCAATCGCAAAAGAAGGCAGCGAGGTCATTGGGATTGCTACGGGGGTGTCACTTGGGTCTTTTTACCTCGACTACAATGTGAACTATGTTTTTTCTCCTTCATTGATGGCGCAGTTTGAAGAAAAAGGGTTTCAGCCCAGTGAAATCTTGTACATGGGTTATTTTCTAATGGCAGAGAGTCATAAAGAAAATGCAAAAGCCGCCCATGAGATTTTCGATCAATTTATAGCTGCTGCTAAAAAATGGGGCAAAAAACAAATCTGTTACATTCAAGTCCTGTGCGATGAGTCTCGCATGAAAGAATCTCCAGAGCCCTATGGAACCATCATTGAGGGTTTTAGACATTCAGGTGTCGTGTTGCCAGGCCACTCTTGGCCAACTCTGCAACCCGACGGCTCATTCCAAATGCAAAACCATGATATGGCTTTTTATATCATGGAAGTGCAGTAGCAAAACCCGCAAAGGGTTTTGCCACTGCTGTTTCTATCAAGGATGCACAGGCTGTTCATACGAATGAAGCGAGTGCACCTTGCCTTCTCCTTGAGCAGCAGACGTTCTCCACTCAAAACGCAAGGCTTCATTTTCTCTATAGTACGCAAGCTGCTGCAGGGAAGCTGCTCCCACATCTTGCATCGAATGCCGCAGAGCCTCAGAAAGGAAAGGGAGCAGGTTTTTAATAGAGCCTTTGTCGGCAACTGTTCCTGAAACCCCTTGTGCAAACTTCACGGCGTTTTTATCGTTGAGATAGCGCTCTGCGCTATTTTTCTTCATTGCTTCGAGCGATCCCATGCCGCGATATTTTTTCATGCGGACTCCGCCTTCCATAAAATAATCGCCCGGAGACTCTTCTGTTCCAGCTAACATTGAACCCATCATGACCGTATCAGCACCCAGTGCTAAGGCTCTAAAAATATGCCCAGAATTGCGGATGCCTCCATCAGCAATGACAGGAACCCCATATTCGTGTGCAATTTTTGCGACCTGAAACACACTTGTCGCTTGACCTCTTCCCACCGCTAACATCTCTTGAGTGATGCAAATAGATCCCGATCCCATCCCAATGCGCAAGCCATCAACACCTGCTTCGATGAGGTGCACTGCCTGGCTCATCGTGACAACATTGCCTCCAATCACTTCAATGTGGGGGTAGTTTTCTTTGATAAAACGGATCATATCGATTTGATAAGTTGAATCACCCTGCGAAGAGTCGATGACGATCACATCGACGCCAGCATCGCTGAGCGTTGCAACGCGTTCTCTGTCCTCGATGCGCGTGCCGACCGCTGCTCCGACAAGAAGCTGCATGTCTTTGCTTTTGGAGGCCAGTGGAAAGGCTTTGTTGTTTTTCATATCCTTTCTGGAAATAAGAGCGATCAGGTTGCCTTCTTGATTGACGATCGGAAGCAAAGACTTCTTGCTTTCGATCAGGATTTGCCTCGCTTCTTCTAATGAAGTTCCCTCAAAGGCTGTGATGACATCTCGGGTCATCACTTGAGATATGGGCGTCGATAAATCGGGAACAAAATCGATATCCCGTTTGGTGACGATGCCTACAAGCTTGCCGTACATCTTTCCACTATCTGTCACAGGAAAGCCTGAAAATCCCATTTGCTTGGTGATATGAATGGCATCACCTACAGTATCGGTGTCGCTTAAGACGATGGGATCGAGAATAAATCCATTTTCAAAGCGTTTGACGATGCGGACCATGTCGGCTTGCTCGGCGATGGAATTATTGTAATGGATAATTCCGATGCCTCCCATGAGGGCCATTTGGATTGCCATTTTTGTTTCTGTCACGGTATCCATGGGAGAGCTGACATAAGGTGTCTTCAAGCGAATTCGCCGTGTAAGCTGCGTTTCTAAAGAAACCTCGTCAGAAGCAAAACGGATCTGTCCGGGGAGAAGGATAAAGTCATCATAGGTCAGACTGACTCCTTTTCCAAAAAGATCTATGGCAGAAAGACCATCTGTTATTTCATCTGTGATGAGATGGGAATTGCCTCCTATGGGGAGGTAAGCAGATGCAGCTCCTGCAATGGGAGCAAACATCGTGAATAGGAAAAGGTAAAAAAGAGAGATGTATCTCATTGGCAAGATCTCCTATGTTGAAGGATCTTGCCAACAGAATTGTAAAACCGTCTTGAATTTGTTTAAACGATTAATTTTTAAACTGTTTCAGATAAGAGGCCCTTTCTGACTCGTAAGGGTGGGTGAGCCAGAGCACTCGCGTATCTCCGTCTGAGTTAAAAAGGAGGCGATAGAGGAAACTATGCTCGCGCGCGTTTTTCTGACATTTCATAAAGGTTTCGAACAAGTAAACTCCGCCTTCTTTTGCATTTTTGACGTGGCGAGCAGAGGTTAAATCGGCATCTTTTTCGCAAGCATGGGAATGATTAGATTCCTGAATGATGCGGTATCCAACAGTTGTTGTGGTTGCTGCAGTCGCGCAGGAGAGGACAACGAGCGGCATCGTTGTCCAAAGCCCTGTTGCGATTGCTATGGCGAAGATTGTTGCATTTGCCAAAGCAGTGCTTCCAGAGAACGCGGATTCGACGAGCATTGCGATGGGATCTGCACTATTGTGATCGTGTTGATTCATGATATGCGCTACTTCATGACCTAGCACAAAATCTTTTGCTTTTTCAGCAAGAGCGGGATTAGAGATGTATTGCAAAAAGGTGCGGATGATTTGTTTGTCAATAAAGTCGAGCGACTTTTTAGGAAGATTGAAAAATTTTTGAGCCCGTACGCCAAAGCTGTCCAAATAGATATCCTCTTGCAACATAGGATCATCTATTTTTAAGGATTGATATTCTTTGCGCAGATCTGATGCTTTCAAAAGAAAGAGATAGGGAAGGGAAATAACGCGTCTGTCACCATTTGCCCAAGGAATCGAGGTCAACTCTTTCCCCATGACGGCGGTGATGTGAGGGGCATTGGGGTCCATTTTTTTTGCAATGGCGTTGATTTTGTATTCCTGCTCTTTGAGTCTTTGAGCAGCGATGCCTGGATGAATACCAATAAGTGAAGCCATAATTCTCCAATAATTAATTGGGAGCGATTATATTATAGATAGATGTAATTAATGAAGTGGAAAAATTAAATTAATTGTTTTAATAAATCAATAGGCTTTCTTGATGTAGTTGATCCTTTCTGAAAGAGCAGGATGGGTCCAATTAAACCGCTTATCACCATTAGAATAACATTGAAACCAACTCGCAAGACCATTTTCGAGCGCTTTTTTATTGTCATTGGCGCAGGTATCAAAATAATAGACTCCGCCTTCCTTTGCGTTTTTAACATGCCTCACAGAGGTTAAATCAGCCTCTTTTTCCATGGTTTTGGAAATGCTCGATTCGTAGAGGGTTGCCACGATATATGCGGCAGCTACCATGGGTATAACTTGGGAGCATGCTGCGGCCACAGCTGCGGATGATGTGGTTAGATAAACGCCATAAAGAAAAAGATTTGTTACATTAGCAAGAAAGTCTAGAAATGGAAAAAGCTCTCCGCGATGTTGATGGATAATATGCGCAACTTCGTGACCGAGCACAAAATCTCTGGCATAATCGGAGAGTTTTGGGTCGGAGATGAATTGTAAAAATACTCTTATGTAGTGTTTGTCTATAGAATTCAGTGGCTTTTTGGGGAGATTAAAATAAGAACTGATCCAATTGGAAACCTCTTCTAAATAGGCATTCGATTGCAACCTGGGGTCGTTCATCCCTTTCAACTGTAATTTTGTCGGAAGATCTGAAGCTTTCAGCAGCAATAAAGAATTAATCTTAATGTATTTAGAAGAAGGACTGGCACAAGCGCCGAGCGACATCTCGCTAAGTAGTTGAGTGGTAATGTGAGGTGCCTTTGTATTCATTGCGATCATTTTTTTTGCAAAGGCGTTGACTTTTCCTTCCAATTCATTGAGTCTTTGTCTTACTTTGAAGGGTAGGTTGGCGTCCTGTGCAACCGGTTTATTAGCACTTATTGCGGTCATGATTTTCCATGTAATTAATTTCTTGTTGATTGTGGATTATATCAGATGTGATGTTATAAGTATTAAGTAAAAATACTTTTATTTCATTTTATTGAATTAAAACTGATTATGTGTTATTTTATTGGGTATACTTAAAGATAGGGATAAGCACGTGAAATACAAATTACCTCGTCAGGTCTATACTCAGGAAATGAGCCGCATTGTTGCTGGGCAGATGCGCAAGCAGAAGCTCTATGCGCGCACTCTATCTGTTGAGCAGCTGCAACAGCTCTCTGAGGTTACCCAAACTATCCTCGAGGACGAGCTTCCCAAACATTTGGTATGCAAAAAACTGCCGGGAGACCTTGGAAAAGGAATTTTTTTACACCCTGAGGCCAAACCGATTTTAAAGGGACAGATGATTGCACCCTATGCCGGAGAGCTTTCCTTTGTATCCCAGAGCGTTATGGATGATTCTCCTTATGCTTTTGAGCTAATGGATAAAATTCTTCTTACCAAAGAAGAGCAAGCCCACTTTGATCCCAAGCACAGCTATCACCCCAAAAGGCAATACTGCTTACATGTCGATGCCCTTAAAAAAGGGAATTTTATCCGTTTTATCAACCATTCTGACACACCCAATGTGATTGCACATACGTGCAAGATCCCAGCTAACTCTTTGGGCCTTTCCGAATCTCCTTTGGAGGTCATCTACTTTGCTCAAAAAATCATTCGTCCAGGTGAGCAGCTTTTGGTCTGTTATGAGGGGGATGATAAGTCCTACTGGAGCGCTTTAGAGATCGAGCCTCTCCCAATGACGCCTAAAACGCTTCAATTAAATTCTTCTCTTAAAGTAATTAGTTCATAGTTTTATTTTAAATAGTTATTTATAATTGATTCAAGTTGTCTAATTTGTTATTCTTCTTTCTTTTGTTAATTAATCGGAGAAAACAAAATGACTTCAAACGTTCTTTATCGCTCTCAGGCTGCAGCTAGCGATGCCTTCCAGACAAATTTACTTCCTTGCTATTCAGCAGAATACGCGCAATCTCAAGGCGGAATGGTTTGGGGTTATAGCAAGGTCTACAATACTGTTGATGCTGTTTATTCCACGGCACACCTAGCAGGAACTGTTATTTATGACATTGGAAGTATGACTTTGGGCTTAGTTCTAAGACCTGTCACAAATCTGGTTTATCCTGTCAACCCCATCAATGGCGACCGCCACTTTGTCGGCGTTCCTCGCAATGTCGAAAAGGTTTTGGGAGATTATGTGTTTTATCCTTTGGCAAGCTATGGGAAGAGATCTACTAATGAGCTGCTTCCTGGGACTAACGAAAGAATTGCCGATAAGGTGGATAATGTCTTAGATCGTCTCAAGACATCGAACCAAGAGCTACTCAATCCAAAGTCCGCATGGGCTAAGTTTGACTATCGCACGAAAACAGTGCACTCCACACAGGTTAATGCTTTTGCTTGTCCTGCAGGGGGCATGGTAGTTTTCGATCAGATCGTCAAGGAAATTGACGCAGCGGTTAAAAGCCAAACGATTAAGAATACGACGATTCAATTTGCTGATGGATCTACAGCGACTGTCGATTTAACGGGTGTAAAAACAGAAGATGTCTTGGCCGCATTGATGGGACATGAGATGACCCACGTCGCATCTCGCCATTCTATGGTCAGACTTTTTGGCGGGCTGATTCGCTCGATTGTCCTCAGCATAGGACGTGTGGTTTTCATCGGTCACCTGCAATTAGGCGATAAAGAATACCAAGACCTAAGGCGTAAATCCCCATCTCAGTTGACTGACAGCGAAAAACAAGCGTTGGCCGATAAAGAGAGCTACTATGATACCTTGAATAGTGTTTTAGAGTTCTTTGAAGAACAGGTCAAAAAGTTTGAAGGATTGTTCAGCTCGCGCAAAAATGAGTACGAAGCGGATGTCACAGGGACCTACTTCGCTCATCAAGCAAAATTTAATCCTCTAGGAGCGATTTATCTCCAAGAAGTCCTCGGCCAGCAAAGAGACGATTTCTCTGATTGGATGCACAAGAACCTAGAATTCTGGTACACGCATCCTTACGGAGAAAATCGCAAACGCGCCATCTTCTCTGCCATCGGTGAGATCAATCCTAAATCCCTTAAAGGTAGAACCACCTGGAAGCTTGAGAAGAATGAGCGTTATGACGCAAAGCGCTCAGGTGCAGGATTGGCATTTGCTCACAATTTCTCTGAAAAACTTCTGAAAAATTAGTCTTCTATAGACCTGCATCCTTTCTGGATGCAGGTCTTTTTTCAAATTTCTAGATACTAAAATAATTTTCTGTCAGTATGCGCTTTCACCACTTTAACTTTAAGCGGGAAGGCTTATGCGTTTTTTCAACACAAAATCTAATCTTATTTTCTCAGGATCTATCTTAGGGATTTTAAGTGCAGGAACTTGTTCTTTGCACGCAGCTTCCGGATCTTCTCAATCATCCTCTGAGCAAGAGGCTTATGATGCAAATTTGTTCAATAAAGATAAAAGCGTATTCTTCGTCAATGCGGAGTTTCTTTACTGGCTTGTGAACGAAGGAGCTGTTGACTACGCCGTTAAGATGGATAAAAAACCTTGGTCGACGACTGCAAATACCTCTGCGATTGGAAACTATCAAAATGCCCATTTCGATTGGACGCCAGGGCTTAGAGCCAGCTTTGGCTATTTTAGAGCTCCCCATTATTGGGATGTGTTTTTGCAGTATACCTTTGTGCCTGCGACTGGGACAAGAACTGCTCACGCGCCAAAGGAGTCCGGTGAATTTCTCAACGGAACCTTTCTTCAACCTGAGCTCGGTATTGGAGGGACGAGTACTGCATCTTTGCATAAAGCGCGCTGCCACATCGCTTTGCAATACCACGTGCTCGATCTATTATATACAAGACGGTTTCAGCCCAATGATCATCTCAGAATGGGGCTTTTTGGCGGTCTGACTTCTGCGATTCTTTTCCAAAAGATGAAGGTATTTTACGAGGATACGGCTGACAACCATTCTCACATCAATAACCGCTGGCGGTTCGAGGGGATTGGATTTCGCATAGGATTAAAGCTGGATTGGTATTTGGGGTATGATCTGTACTTGACAGGGCAAGCTTCCACAGCCATGGTCTCTGGATGGTATAAGAACTCCTCTTACCAGGACACCTCATTTCCCGTTGCCGGCGCAGACAATTCACGCCCTATTCGCGATGTGGAATTGCATGACAACAGGTTAGCTTATACAGGGCAGTTTTTGCTCGGCCTTGCTTGGGAAAAAAGATGGAATGATATCCGTACGGAACTGTTTGCTGGGTATGAGCTCAATGACTGGTGGAATCTGCATCAGATCTATCGTACAGGATTTTCTGCACCGACCGCTGCAAAAGAGACATTCATCACCAACTCGAATCTCTCATTGCAGGGGCTTACCGTGCGCCTCAACGTGGATTTTTAAGAGGCTTTAAGTGTTATTAACGGTCTCTTTAGCTTGTTGCCGTTCCCTATCAATTAGCGCTTGAAGTGGATGCCTTCTGGCGTATTTGGGTTTAATTTGGATAGGTTGCGGCTCAGGTTCAGGATGTTTCTCGGGAATAGCTTGAAATTGCCAACCATAGCCAGTGTAGACAAGTTCGACTTTTGCAGAGTTGTGCCCTGTGTAAATTTCGAAGCAGACAAGAGCGCTATTACCTTCGATTTTTTCTTTACGCATAAATGCATTGACGAGTAAATGCACCCCCTTAAAAAAGGATTCTTTATCCGAATATTTAAAGAGGCCTCCACGGCGAGGCAAATAAGGATCGTAAATGAAATAATCTTGAGGTCCGTATTGAAAAGTCATCACATGCTCAGGAACGTAAATGACTCCAGTGATCGGCTTATCCTTAATGGATGAGGCATTAATGGCTTTTTCTAGATGTATTTGATAGGCTTCGGGAGCTAAATCTGCAGAAAATTGATTGGTCTTTGACCAAAATGGAACCGAAAGACCAAAAGTAATAGGCTCCATTGTGTTTAGAAGCTGGCCTTGTTCGCTCATTTTTTTGAGTTGTTGTTCTCTTTGTCTGCAGTAAGACATCAGTTCCCTGACGGCTGTTGTTTCGTCTTGCCGATTAGAATTGGCTTTTTTTATAAGCACATCCTGGTTTCGGGCAAAAATAGTTGCAGATCTTGTTTCATAGTTCCACTCTTTAATGTCTCTAATGACCTGTCTAAAGATTGCTTCTTCAGGACTTATTAAATTCAATCTATCTTGAAGAGAAAATGTATCACCTTCTTTGAACTCTACATCTACTAGTATAGAAGCTTGTCCATGACAGGTTCCATTTTCAACCATTTGTTTCAACCAGTTTAATGCATCTAATGATTCTTTATTTTCGTACTTGAAAGCGAGCTTATAAGCCTCTAGGTCTTGGACTTTCTCCAGAATTTTTTCAAATACGGTGTCTTCCACCTTTGTATTTAATACAGGTGCGATTCTATATAAATTTACGTGTTCTTTTAGCTGTTCCTTTGTATTTATATTATTCATAATAACCACCCATTTTATTTAAGATTAATTAAATTATACAATATTTTTATATATTAATTGAATTATTAAAATAAATATAATACAGTTTTTTTATATTATTAAATTTTTAATTTCACAGAAGGGGTGATTTCTAAACCAGGACGTCGACGAATTGAAGGGTAGAGTTCTGTTTGATGCTATATTGCTTTTCCCACTGGGAGGAGAAGAGGGCCATGGGGCGCCCATAGCGGTCCTGAACAAGGGCTGAGTTGGACGACTTTTCGAACTTTTTGGCATCTCCTAAAATCCACGCACTGCACGTGAATGAAAGAGGGGTCAAGACCGTTTCTACGCCGTACTCATCTCTGAGGCGGTATTGCATCACTTCAAATTGCAGCTGACCCACAGCTGCAAAAATGAGATCGGTATCGTTCCCAAAAGACTTAAGCACTTGGATGGCGCCTTCATCGCTAAGCTGCAGGATCCCTTTGTCGAAAGATTTGCGTTTGCCGACATCTTTGGGATAAAGGCGTGCAAAAATTTCAGGTTGGAATTGGGGTAGTGGTTTGTAGTTGAATCCGCCGGTGGTGGAGAGGGTATCACCAATAGCAAACAGGGAAGGGTTGATCACCCCGATGATATCGCCGGGATAGCCGTCATCTACGGTGGTTCTCTCGCCGGCGACCATGCCGTGAGGTCGGGAGAGGCGGATTTCTCTTCCGGTGCGATGGTTTTTGACGGTGAGATCGCGCTCAAATCTGCCTGAGCAGATGCGTATAAATGCCATGCTGTCGCGGTGGCGTTTGTCCATGTTGGCCTGCAGCTTGAAGACATAGCCGCTAAAAGGGGTTGCAATGGGATCGATGGCAATATCTGTTCCATCGGGGCGGGTGGCGATGCGGGCATGGGGACAAGGAGCCAGGTGAATAAAGGCGTCAAAGAAGGGCTCCACTCCAAAATTCGTAAGAGCGGATGCAAAGAAGACGGGGGTGGTTTTCCCTGCTAGAAAATCTTCTTCTGTAAACGGATTGCCAGCCATCTCTAACAGTTCTAACTCTTGAACGAGCGCCGTGTAATCGTCGCCTATTTTTTGCTTGGCCTCTTCGCTGTGAAGTGGAAGGCGAAGGATGTCTGCTTTTTGAGCGCCGCCGGTGGATGTTTTAGTAAAAAAGAGGCACTCGTTTTTGGCTCTATCGACCACGCCTTGGAAAGCTTTACCGCTGCCAATAGGCCAGTTCATGGCGTAGGAATGGATCTGAAGGACATTTTCTACTTCATTCATCAGATCTAAGGGATCGCGCCCTGGCATATCCATTTTGTTGATAAATGTCAGTACGGGGATTTTTCGAAAACGGCAGACTTCGAAGAGTTTTCGGGTTTGTTTTTCAACCCCTTTGGAAGCATCGATCACCATGATGGCGCAGTCTGCTGCAGTCAGTGTTCGGTAGGTATCTTCCGAAAAGTCTTCGTGGCCGGGGGTGTCGAGGACATTGATGATGGTGTCTTTGTAGGTGAACTGCATGGCAGAAGAGGTGATCGAGATCCCTCTTTCTTGCTCCATCGCCATCCAGTCGGAGGCGGCGGCTTTTCTGCCTTTGCGGCCCTTCACCATACCAGCCGTGTGGATCATCCCAGAGTAGAGGAGGAGCTTTTCTGTGAGTGTGGTTTTTCCAGCGTCGGGGTGGCTAATGATGGCAAAGGTGCGCCTTTTGGCGACCTCTTCTTGAATGGAGGTATGAGTGGTCATAATGCTTCAATTATAACTGTTCTAGGGGAAGGTTTCAAGCCATTTTGGACCAGTGGCCGCCTTCAATCCCAGAAATAAGAGGGATCGTTTCTTCCTGAAGGGAGAGGATTTTCCCTGATTTGATGGGGTGCTCTTTTTGAAATAGAGCTAGGGGTTGGGCCATATCTCGAGAGAGCGTTTTGGAGCATTTGATTTCATAGGCATCGATTCCATCCCCATATTCGACCAAAAGATCCACTTCCACACCGCTTGCTGTGCGATAAAAATAGCATCCCGCATTGCTTTTTCTGTAAGAAAGGCGCTTTTTACATTCCATGACAACCATATTTTCAAAAACAGGTCCGCGTTCCATGGACTTAAAGAATCGTTCCTCAGTATCTATGCCTAGAAGATAGCAGAGTAAACCGGTATCTACAAAATAGAGTTTTGGAGATTTTACCAATCGTTTGGATAAATTGTTATGATAGGGTTTAAGAAGCGAAATAATGTAGGTAGATTCAAGAATAGACAGCCAATCGCGCGCTGTGGGTTGTGTAATGCCACATTCTTTTGCAACCTCTGACAGATTTAAGAGTTTTCCAGCTCTTGCAGCTAAGAGACCAATAAAAATCTGAAAGCGTCCTAGATCAGTAATGGATTTGATATTGCGAACGTCTCTCTCAATATAGGTGGACAAGTAGGAACTATACCAAAAATATTTATCCAAATTGGGGGTGATGAAAAATTCAGGATAAAATCCCTGAATGATTTGTTTGGCGCAGTGGTTATCATTGTAGATTAAAGCTTCTTGAGAAGGAATTTGTCCGATCTCTTCCCAACTTAAAGGATAAAGATGAAAGATTGCAACTCTTCCAGCCAAACTCTCCGAAACGCCTTTCATCAGCTGGAATATTTGCGATCCCGTCAGAACGTATTGGCCATAGTTATGCCGATCTTGGTCAACTTGCATTTTGATGTAGGACAGAAGTTCTGGGGCGTACTGAATTTCATCGATGATTAATGGCGCTGCAAAGGTGCTCAAAAAGAGCTTTGGGTCTTCAATGGCCATTTTTCGCATTTGGGGATCATCGAGCGTGACATAGCGGTAATTCTTCAAGGTATGGCGGAGCATTGTCGACTTTCCCGCTTGCCTTGGGCCTGTAATGAGGCATACGGGGAATTGTTTTAGAGCTTCGAGGAAAAATTTTTCGATTTTTCTGGGAATGTACATGGGCTTTCAATACCTCTTCTAACTCCTAGAATATCAAAGGCTTTTTAATGATTCAAGCAAATTCAAAATGGCATTTTGAATTTGCTTGAATCGATTATAAGTAATTTATTGTTAGTTGTTTGTGATGTCCATTTTAGGGGGTGAGGCTATCTTAAGCCACAAATGAGTCGCGCTTCACGAAGAAGGTTGAAGGTTACCAATCCGTGAACCGTGGGTGTATAAACTTTTTGAAGGGAAGCATAGCTTCCTCTCTTTCTCATTAAAATCCACTTAAGTGGAAGGGTATAGTATCAAGTGTTATAAAGCTGAGTCACCCGTTCTAATTCCTTGAGTGCTTTCTCATCATTTTTATTTGTCCATCCTTCGGCTTTGGAAAGGAGGGTTTTTCCATATTCTTTATCAATGGGTAAGATTAACTCGGCCAGTGTGAGCATAAAGCTAGCTTGGATGTCATTCATCTCATAAAATGGGATGTATTCTTCCATTTTTTTCACGACAGTTAGGCATGTATCGAGCTGATTTCCTTTGACGCAAGTTTTTACAACTTTTAAGTCGGTTTGTGTGATCTCGATGAGTTTTCCACCATATTCAGACCAAGTAATAGCCATTTGTAAATAGTGCTTGCCCTTATCGTCTAAATGGAGTTGGAAATATCTTCTAGCTATAAGAGCAAGTGCGGGTGCAACCACTTGTGCACAGGACATTTTTCCGCAGGATTGCTGCAATGCCCATGAACAGGTGTACTCTGTACGATTTACAGCGTCTTCCAATTCTTTCGGCGCACTCAAAGGATTGATCATAATGGCGAGTTTAGAGATTTTCAATAAGGCATCGACACCCTCGGGCTTGAAGTTTTGCACTAGGGTGAAGGTTTGCTGTGCATCCTCAATGAGTTCTGATTCGCATTGTAGCTTTGTAGCCTTGTAATAATTTCGGAATTTGTCAGCTTTTTCGGAGGCTTCTTCCGCTAATTTTAAGTAGTTCTGTATAGCGTGAGATCTGTCTACCACTTGATTCATAAAATTTCTCCTGTTTTAGACTTATCTTGCAGCTCAGTACCTACACTGAGTCAAGTTTGGCAAATACTCTATAGTAAATTTTTATCTTTATCCAACTAAGTTTTCGTCGGACTAAAATTTTGGATCAACTGGAGTGGCGTGTTTCATCTTCCGTCATAAAGGATCCTTTCTTTGCAAAGAAGGTCAAAAGGAAGGTTAAGCCTAATCCAATCAGAATCCAAGCCATGAGGTAGAAGCAGTCATCGAGGGCAAGGGATGTGGCTTCTCGCTCCAAATAGTATTCGAGCTGGGCGATGGCATGTTCACCTTTAAGGCCGATGGTGTCTGCTTTGGCGAAGTATTCTAAAGTTTCGGGGGAGTTTGCTGTGATTTTGCTTCCGAGTCTGTCGTGAAAAAAGACTTGTCTGCGCTGCCAAATGGTGGCGTAGACGGAGGCTCCAAGGCCGCTGGAGAGCGCTCTCACGACTTGAAAGAGGGTGAGTGTGCCCAGCATTTTGTCTTGGGTGACATTGTGAAAGCAGAGCCGAAAGATGGGTGCCAAAAATAGAGCCAGGCCAAGGCCCGCGAGCAGTCTTGAAGTTGCAATGCGGCCGAAATCGATGTCGACGTTGAAGACCATGGTGTGCCATGAGGAGATGATGAGGAAAAAGATGGCAAGGAGGAGGAAAATGCGATTGTCGTGGCGGCTTAATTTTGCGTAGACGAAAAAGGGTGGAAAGAATGCTGTGAGGGCCATGATTCCAAGAAGTGCGGCGATCCAGTCGGGGGTGTAATTGACCCAGAGTTTGAGCCAAAGGGCGAGCAAGACCACCATGCCGAAATAGATAGAGAACAAAACAGCGAGATTGAAGAGGGCAAATAGAACGGGTGGTTTTTTGAGCAGCTTGAGTTCGAGGATGGGGTGTGGATGGTTGATTTCCCAGAGGATGAAAAAGATGAGCGAGAGTGTGCCGATGGTGAAAAGAGTGATGATGAAATTGGAGCGCTGCCAGTCGAGCTCTTGTCCTGTGATGGTGGCAAGGCCAATACATAGTACGCTGATGAAATAAGTGAGGTAGCCAAGATGATCAAAGGGTTCTTTTTGAATTGTGGAACGATCAAATCCTCTGAGGCGAACTCCAATAAATGCGGTGAGAAGAAGTAAACAGGGGATGTTGAAATAAAAGATCCAGCGCCAATCCCAAAGGTAAGCGATCCATCCTCCCCAGCAGGCTCCAATCACAGGTCCTGTGGTAAAAATCGTGAGTGTAACGGCTGCGAAAAGCCCCTTTTTTTCTTTGGGCTGTAGACAAGCAAGAAGATAAAATACCAAAGCATAAAAAGGGCCCGAGACAAAGCCTTGAAAAAATCGGGCGGCGTTGAAAAGCAGATAAGTGGAAGCGATGGCTCCGGCCCAAGTGAAAAAGGTAAAGAGGAGTAAAGTGATAACAAGAAATCGAGCGGCTCCGATACGCGGGAGTAGAGCTCTTCCTAGGGGAACACCAAGGGCGTTGCCCAAAGCGAAAAATGTAACAGAATAGGTGGCGATATCATTGCTTCCTCCCAAGTCGGCAACGATGTAAGGGGAGGCCATGATGCTGAGGGTGTAGGCGAAAATCACATTGAATAGCACGCAGAAGAGAGCAAAGAACAGAAGGTTGGATGGCGGGCGCTTGAGAGCGGTTTCATTGTTCATCGATTTCAACGAGGAGTGGGTTATCTGCGAAGGTCTCTAGAGTCGGGTCGATATTATCCTCGACGATCGTTGCAATGGCTTCTTCATCGCCGATCTCTTCCCATTCAAAGATGGATGTTTCATAAGTGGGTGAGTCTTCATTATTTTCAGGTACTAAAAGCCCTTGCTCATTGCTAAGGTCGACGATGGCTTCCATAGAAAGACCTATGCGCAGGGGATTTCTGATGAGTTCTTCAGGATCAAGACTGACTCGGACAGGTAAACGTTGCACGATTTTGATCCAGTTTCCAGTGAGGTTTTGCGGGGGAAGTAGTGAAAAGGCGTTACCAGCGGCTCCTGGCAGTCCTGCAATGGTTCCATGGAAGACTGTATCTTTGCCGTAGAGATCGGATGTGATTTTGACGGGTTGGCCGATGCGCATGTGTTTGAGCTGGGTTTCTTTGTAGTTGGCATTGACCCAGATTTGATCCAGTGGGATGACGCTCATGAGGGGCTGGCCGTGATCAATCCACATGCCGACTTGGATTCTTCTTTGGGCGACAAGTCCTTCTACGGGGGAATAGATCTGGCAGCGGTAGAGTTGAACCCAGGCTTCTCTGACTTGGTCTGCAGCGGCGAGGACAAGGGGATGGGTTTTGATCGCGGTTCCTTGGACGGCGCTGATGGCTTGATCGTAGAGCTGCTCAGTTCTTTGAAGGGAGTAGAAGCTGGCGGTTAAAAATGCGATGGCATGTTCGAAATCTTCCATCGACACGCCTCCTTCTAAGATGACGTCTTTGCGGTGCTGGAAGTCCTGCGCTGTTTTGATGTATTCCGCTTTGCGCACCTGGATTTCTGCTTGATAGATGAACACTTGATGGAACATCTCGCAGACTTGCCGGACCACTTGAGCTAAATTTTCTTCGGCTTGATTGAGAGCGATGATGGCGTCTGTGGGGTCGAGGTCGATGAGCAGCTGCCCTTTTTTAACAAGATACGTGTCGTCGGAATGAATGGCTGTCACAAAGCCCGGACGCAGTGGGGTGATGTAGACTTGGTTCCCTTCGACGTAAGCGTCATCGGTGTAGGCGATGTAGCGCAAGTATTTGAGCCAGAAGATAAGGAAGGCGATGCCTAACACGATACAGACGATGAAAAAGACGAGGACGAACTTTTTTCTTTTTTTGGGAGCAGTTGCGTTAGTCATGTTGTTCTGCCCTCAATGGGATATTGTATTCAGAGAGGTAGCCGCCGCCGAGGGCTTTCACTAGCTTGATCGTTGCTAAGAACTGCGAATACAAAAGGGAAATGTCGTCGAGTTGTTTGAGGATCAATTCTTCTTGGATGGCGTACTGTGCGAGCAGGTTGTCAAGACCACTGGTTTGACGAAGTGTGATGAGGTCGCAGCGACTTTGAGCCGCATTAACGATTTGCTGCTGGTCTTCTCTTTTTTCAAGCACGGACTGGAGAAGTACGATGAGGTCGGCGACCTCAGATGCGCTTTTTAAGAGGAGGTCATTGTAAGCAAAGACTGCTTCATCAAATTGTGCTTTTTTGGCTCGGATATTAGCGCGGATGGCGCCTGCTGTGAAAATGGGAAGGTGAATCGCAGGTTGCAAACCTGCAGTTTTACTATCGTTTCTTAAAAGTTTGGCATAGGTGACGCTCTCTAATCCAAGAAAGGCGGTGAGGTTGATGTTTGGATAAAAATCCGCTTTGGCTGCACCGACTTCATGGGCAAGCGCTTCCACGCGCCAAATTTGGGCCATGAGATCAGGGCGTCTTGCGAGCAGGTCTAGAGAAAGTTGCTCAGGTAGGGCGATTTGATCGGAAGGTGGTAGAAGATCAGCGGTTAATTCTAGAGGGGTGTCGGGGCCTTTGCCCATCAGAATATTGATGAGGTGCTTATCTATTGCGATTTCTTCTTCGATGCCGATGATGAGCTTTTCCGATTCGAGGAGGTTTTCCTCAGAAAGCAGGGGCTGTAGTTTGGAGAGCAGAGCTTTTTCCTGGAGGAGATTTTGCAGGTTTAAGATTTGTCTGCGCACTTCATAGAGCTCTTCGTAGAGATTCTTACGGACCTGATTAGTTTTAAGAGCAAAGTAACTTTGTGCAAGAGAGGTTGTCGTCATCAGATCGACGTCGGCGGATTCTGCTTCTTGCGCTTTCATTTCGCCCAAAGCGGCATTGAACAGGTGTCTATTTTTGCCCCAGAAGTCAAACTCGTATGTGAAAGAGAGGGTCAGATCCACTAAGTTGGCGTTGATGGGGATTTTGGGATTGAATGCCCGGTACAAACCATTTTTGCTTAAATATTGCCAAGTTTCATCAGCGTCAAAAAAGAGAAGAGGGAAGAGTTTGGATCTAACCACTTTGGATGTTTGTCTGGCATATTCGACCCGTTTTTGAAAGCTGTGCACGGTGGGGTTTTTTTCAAGCGCTTCAGCAATGAGAGCGTTAAGTTCCGAAGAACCAAACATTTCCCACCAGCTTTCTTCGGGCCAATTTCCCACAGAAAAGAAGCCGCTTTCCATCCCTTGCTGGATAGATGTTTCTACAGAAGGGGGAGCGATGAGGTTTGCGGTCTGCTGGTCTTTGGGCATAGACACGCAGCCGCCTAAAAAAAGAAGAGCGGCTAAAATGGACTTTCTATTAACAACTAAAATCATTGAATTAGTTTGTTTTATTAACTAATTCTCTTGTTAATTGAAAATTGCTAAGTAGTCAATAATTTTCCAATCGTTTCTTTGAGTTGCTTTTGTTTCTTGTATATCTCTTCAAATTCATCGAGACTTTCAAGTAGAGGCGTGAATTTTGATTTGACCTTACTATTTTCGCAAACATTTCTTAGTTTATTGATGCTGTCTAGCACGGTTGTGTTATTCGTATTTGGAGGGATTACTGTTATAGCCTTGTCATCGTAGAGATCATCCGAATGAGAGGATGAGCCGGTCTCAAGGGTGCTAGGGGTTTCTGAAGACTGATTTCCCTCAGCATCGGATGTTTGTGGAGGTTGCTCTTTGATATCGATCGGTAAATCCTTGACTTCAGGAAGAAAATTGAACTTGAGGCAAAGCACTTTTTGTACCCTTTTGTCTATGTTTTCTGGGGTCTTATAGATCCTGTTGTGATGAAGGCACAAATATTGAGCCTGAGTGAGTCGATTTAAACAACTTGGAACCGATTGGAAGCGGTTGCGGCTTAGATCCAGAA